>CACDFC010000006.1 GCA_902552035.1 uncultured Pelagibacteraceae bacterium
AAAACTTATAGAAAAAAATTTGATTAAACCTAAAGCAAAGATTGGTTTAAATTCAATTCTTAATTTGTTTAGTAAATGGAGAGATGATTATGAAAAAAAACAAATTGGTCATATTAAACTTTTACAAACTGTACTAGATGAGTCAGGTTATAGTAAAATGCTTAAAAATAAGAAAGATTTAGAAAATGAAGATAGATTAGAAAATATTAAGGAATTAATTGGTGCAATGAAAGAGTTTGATAACCTTGAAACTTTTTTAGAACATGTGTCGCTTTCTACTTCGATTGATGAAGATTGGGATGGACAAAAAATAAATTTAATGACAATGCATGCATCAAAGGGTCTTGAATTTGATGTAGTTTTTTTACCAGGTTGGGAAGAAGGCCTATTCCCACATCAAAAATCAATGGATGAAAAAGGACAATTAGGTTTAGAAGAAGAAAGACGATTGGCTTACGTAGGAATTACAAGAGCAAAAAAAATATTAAACATCTCATTCTCAATGAATAGATTTTACCAAGGAGATTGGATAGATTCTATTGCATCAAGATTTCTTGATGAACTTCCAGATGAAAATGTAAAAAAAAATAATACATTTGATGAAACGGAGGTTGATGATTTTGAATTTAATCAAGATAACGATTTCCAATCCGAAATTGAGAGTCCAGGATGGAAGAGATACCAAAAAAGAATAAAAAATTAAAATGTTAAAAGAAATTAAAAAATTACTGTTAACTAATAATTTGGATGGATATATGGTGCCAAAAAATGATGAGTACTTCTCAGAATATGCTTCCCCAGATAGATTGTTAAAAATTTCAAAATTTAGCGGTTCTGCTGGATTTGCAATTTTAATGAAAAATAAGAATTATTTATTTGTTGATGGAAGATATACTCTCCAGGCACAGCTAGAAAGTGGTTCAAATTTTGAAATCTTAGAGATACCTAAGTTTTTTCCTTATGATTTGTTTAAAAATAATTCTTTAAATATAAAAATTGGGTTTGACCCTAAGTTGTTTACAAACAGAATGTTAAAAGGTTATTTCAAAAATACTTGTAAATTAGTTCCAGTGAATAAAAACTTAGTTGATGAGATTTTGCCAGAAAAGCACAATATAAAAGTAAACAATTTTTATAATATTAAAAACGAAGATTCAGGCGAGAGTCTTTCATCAAAAACGGAAAGGCTTTGTAAAATATTAAAAAAAAATAAAATAGACAATATTTTTATAAGTGCTCCTGAAAATATAGCTTGGCTTTTAAATTTGAGAGGCAATGACAATCCTAATAGCCCAGTACCAAATGCAAAAGGAATAATAACAAAAAATAAAGAGGTTTATATTTTTACAAAACTTTCCAAAATAAAAAAAATTAGAAAATTGAAAATTTATAAAAAAATAAATTTTTTAGAAGAAAGTGAAGTTTATTCTATAATTAAAAATTTAACTGGTAAAAATTTCTGTATAGATAACTTAACTTGTTCGATATTTTTTGAACATTTAATAAGATCAAGTTTTAAAGTTTCTCATTTTTTTGATCCTTGCTATCAGCTAAAATCTATCAAAAATAACACAGAGATATATCACACCAAAAAAACACATATTTATGATGGTGTTGCATTAACTAAATTTTTATATTGGGCAAAACACAATAATTTAAAAAATTTAGATGAAAAAAAAGCAGAAAAAAAACTAGAATATTTTAGAAAACAAAATAAATCTTATTTATATCCAAGTTTTAATACTATTATGGGATCTGGACCTAACAGTGCTATTATACATTATAGGTCAAATTCTAAAACCAATAGAAAGATAAAAAAAAATGACATTCTTTTATGCGATTCTGGTGGACAATATAAGTATGGTACTACTGATGTAACAAGAACTATTTGCTTTAGTAAACCAAGCAAAAATATTAAAAATATTTTCACGAGAGTTCTTAAGGGTCATATTTCTGTTGTAAGAACAAACTTAAATAAAATTAAAGAAGGATATAAAATAGATAAGAATGCAAGATATTGGCTTAACAAAGTTAATCTAGATTATCCTCATGGCACAGGTCATGGTGTTGGATTTTTTTTAAATGTTCATGAAGGTCCACAAGGATTGTCAAAATATAACAAGGTAAAACTTAAAAATGGCATGATCCTAAGTAATGAACCTGGCTTTTATAAAAAAAATAAGTTTGGAATAAGAATCGAGAATTTAATTTATATTGCTCAAAAAAAAGGTAAACTTTTTTTTGAAAATCTTACATTTGCACCAATAGATAAAGATTTAATAAATTTTGGAATGCTAAATAAAGTCGAAAAAAATTATTTGTTTAAATATAATTTAGAAATTTATAAGAAAATTTCAAAATTTTTAAATAAAAAAGAAAAGAAATGGTTACTAAATTTTATTTAAAAGTTTAATAAAATCTTTTTGATTGATAATTTTAATATTTAGCTCTTTAGCTTTTTCAATTTTTTTATTGGTTGGTTTTTCTCCTGAAATTAAATAATTTAGCTTATTAGTAACAGTGCTAATTATTTTACCAGAGTTTTTTTCAATCATGGATTTTGCCTCTGCTCTACTGATACCATCAAGCTTGCCAGTGAACATAAAATTTATATTTTTAAATTTACCATCTTTATTTTCTGTAGATTTAGATATTTTAATATATTTCGCAATCTCTCGTATAATTTTTAAATTGATATCCTGTGAAAAAAATTTTTTAAGAGAGTTAATTTGTGTTTCACCAATTCCATCGATATTTAAGAAATTATTAAATCTAAAGTTAGCATCAATTTTTAGCAAACCATCAATAGACTTAATATTATAAGATAATAATTTAGCGTTTTCTTGACCTATATGTCTAATTCCCAATGAAAATATTAGTCTTTCAAGAGAAATTTCCTTTGATTTTTCAATTGCATATTTCAAGTTTGCAGCTGATAATTTTCCCCATCCATCTAGCTTAGATATTTTTTCATAGTTTAGATTAAAAATATCTTGAGGTAATCTAATTAGTTTTAAGTTCCAAAATTTTTCAACAACTTTTTTTCCTAATCCATCAATATTAAGAGCGTCTTTTGATATAAAGTGCTTAATTTTTTCTTTAGCCATTTTATCACATTCAAAACCTCTATCTGGACATCTTCTTACTGCATCGAATTTTTTCGTAATATTGTTAAATTCTTTTATCGTTTCAAAACCACAAGGACATTTTTTTGGAAAAATATATTTCTCAGAATTTTTCGATCTTCTTTTTAAGTCAACTGATATTACATGGGGAATAACATCTCCAGCTCTCTCGATTTTTACTGTGTCACCTATTCTTATATCCTTTCTTTTTATTTCATCTTCATTATGTAAAGAAGCATTAGAAACGATCACACCACCAACATTTATGGGCTCAATTTTTGCGACTGGTGTGAGCGCACCAGTCCTACCTACTTGTATTTCAATATTTAAAATTTTTGAAAAAGATGTTACAGCAGAAAACTTGTGGGCTGTGGCCCATCTTGGAGCATTTGATAAAAAACCTAATCTATTTTGTAAGTCAATACTATTAATTTTATAAACAAGACCGTCGACATCATAATCTAATTCATTTCTTTTATTTTCAATATCTGCATGATTACTTAAAAGGTCATCTATTCCAGAAATAATTTTGTTAAATTTACTTACTTTAAATCCCCATTCATTTAATTTTTTTAAAAATTCTGACTGTTTATTTATTTTCAATCCCTCTGCATAACCATAGTTATAAGCAATAAACTTTAGAGGTATTTTTTTAGTTTCATTTGGATTTTTTTGTCTTAAGGATCCAGATGCTGCATTTCTAGGATTTGCAAAATCATTCTTGATTTTTTGAAAATCTTTATTAGTTATAAAAACTTCTCCTCTTATATCAATATCATTTGGAAATCCTTTAATATTAATTTTTTTAGGAATATCTTTTATAGTTTTTAAATTTTCAGTAATTAATTCCCCCTCCGTACCATCACCCCTAGATAAACCTGATATTAAAATTCCATTTTTATAATTAAGTGATGCAGATATTCCATCTATTTTGGGTTCAACACTATACTCAATCTTAGTACCATGCTTTAAATTTAAAAAATTGCATATTTTTTTTTCAAAATTAGCTACATCATCTCTGCTAAATACGTTTGATAGTGATAGCATTTTGACTCGGTGCAATGACTTTTTAAAATTTTTTGATGGTTTAAAACCAATATTTTTAGACGGTGAATGCTTACTCTCAAGATATTTATATTTTTTCTCAAGTTCAATTATCTTAATTTTTAAATTATCAAATTCAGAATCACTTACTAAAGGTTTACTTTTTTCAAAATAATTTTTGTTATACTTTTGATATAGTTTTATATTATTAAGGTATAATTCCTTTATTTCTTTCTTATTCATACTTTTAAAATAAAGACTTAAATTTTTTTATTATACTTTTTTTTTCTTTAGCATCTTTAATTGGATTTACATAATTTTTATTATATATTTTATATGTCTCCTTGTACCATCTGTCTGATTTATAATTGTAACCCAATATACTTGCATATTTTTTTGACTCTTCTATATATCCTAGAATATAATAAAGCTCTACTAACCTGTGCAGTGCTTCTGGAGCATATACAGTGGTGTCGTAATTATTTAAAACATATTTAAATCTATTTATTGAAGCAATCCATTTTTTTCTTTGCATGTAATACCTACCAAGATAAATTTCTTTCGAAGCTAATACAGAATTAATAAGTTCTAATTTATATTTCGAGTCTAAAGCAAAATCAGTGTTTGGATAATTTGTAATAATAAATTCAAGCTCTCTTTTGGCTCCATCTATAGATGCAAAATTTTTCTTTTCATCTTCAACTTGTTCAAAATAACAAATAGCTTTTAAATAATGTCCATAAACTATATTTTTATCTTTTGGGTATTTTTTTAAGTACCTATCTATTTCAAAAATTGCATCAGAATAATAATTTTGAGAGTAATATGAAAATGCTGCCATTAATGCTGACTTGGGGGCCCAAATAGATTGGGGGTAAAATATTTCAGCATCATTGAATTTTTTTGCTGCTAAAAGATTTTGTCCATTTGATAAATGATCCATTCCTTCTTTATAAGCTTGGAACATTTGTTCTCGAATATCACCTTCAATAATCACGATTTCTTTTTTTTTCTCTGAGCAACTGACTAAAAAAATTAAAAAGATTGCTAAACAAAAATGAATTTTCATAAAATATATAAATTATAATTTTTATCAGATTATTTTATAATAACTAATTATTTATTTAAGCTATCGATCTTAAAAAATAGTTATTAACAAGGGCTTTGGGTAAAGTTTTACTTTTAATTTCAAGAATTGAATAGTTAGCATCATTAGCTAAAATTTTTCTTAAAACTTGATTTGTTAAATTATGTCCGCCTTGCGAACATTGAATATTTGCCAGCATTTTATAACCAGTTAAATATATATCTCCAATACAATCTAATATCTTATGATTTACAAATTCTTTATTATTTCTAAGACCTTCTTCATTCAATATTTTATTACCTTTAACTACTACCGCGTTTTTTAGACTTCCACCTCTAGCTAAATTCATTTTTTTTAATTTTTCTATATCATCATACAAACAAAAGGTTCTGGAAGACAATATTTTATCTATATCATCTTCATATACATTTATCATATTTCTTTGTTTACCTATTAAAGAATTTGGAAAATCTATCTCAAAGTCGATGGTTAAATTTACTCTGCTTGGTGAAATTTTGATATATTTTTCTCCTACAGAAAGTTTAATTTCTTTATCAATTTTTATTAATTTAATAGGCTGATCGCTTATTTCTAGTCCTACATCATCAATTAATTTTAAAAATTCTTTAGATGAACCATCCATTATTGGGATCTCAGGTCCATTAACTTGTATAATTGCATTATCTATGCCTTTTACATAAAGAGCTGCCATCAAATGCTCAATTGTAGAAATCTTTACTCCAAACTCGTTTGATATCGTGGTGCAGAAACTTGCTTCACTTACATTAAAAACATTAGGTATTATAATATTATTTTTTTTTAAATCGTTTCTAATAAATGTGATTCCTGTATTAGGAGAAGATGGTAAAATTTTAACTTCTACTTTTTTACCAGAATGCAAACCGATACCATTGAATTTTGTCGGTTTTTTTATGGACTTCTGATTTAATATATTTGAATTCACAATGATGTTATAAATTGTTTATAAAAAACTATAAAAACAACTAATATTTCAAAAAAATGCGAATATTATCTTAGGAAAAATTTGAACAATCTCTCAAAAAAAGGATGTTTTTTACTGGTTTTTGGTACTATTTGAACTTCATTTTCATTCATGCCCATTATGGTTTTAATCCCCGCTCGAGAAATTTGCAGTTCTTCCGGTAAATCTTTTTCTAAAATTGATTCAAGATATTTAGAACAAATAAACTTATTAACCTTGATTTGATTTTTTTTTAGCAAGTTTTTGAAATTAAGAATATCTTCAGATGGATAGCATATAAAATTTAAAATAATTGAAAAATCTTCTGCACTAAAATTTTTCAAGATTTCAGTTTTTTTTATCTTGTTAATATAAAAGTTCTCAAGGACTATATGTAGAATTGTAAGATTTTTATTTTGTTCAATAATTTGTTGCCTTGCATCTTGGATGAGATATTTAATATCCTGATGAGTAACTTCTAAATTTTCTTTTTTTTTAAAAATATTTAATTTTATATTTATAGATTTATTAAGATCTAAAATTATATTTATTTCGTTTACAAATTCTCCAATTTTTTTTTCAATTTTAATTATATTGTCTCTTATTATATTTGACAAATTTTCTAAACTCTCTCGACTCGAAAAATCAAGTGTTATAGAATTAGAATATTTATTTTCATAATTTGAGTTACATGCAGTAAAAATAATTTTTAGATTTTTAAATTCTAGAAAAACAAATATTTTATTATTTTTTATCATATATTATTACTTGGTCTTTAATTCTTAAATCAATAACATAATTACTTTTATCTTTATTTTTTTTTATTATTTTCTTTGATAGTAAAAGATTATGCCCTAGTTTTTTTGTTGGTAATTTTATTTTAATTCCATTTTTATTCTCCAAATCCCATCTACCACTAGGAAAATAATAAAACGATTTTATATCACTTAATTTAAATCCATTTTTTTTAATATAAAATAAAAGGTTTAAAAATTTTTCTTTTTGATAATCACCAAAAAAATTAGGTATATCTTTTTCTAACTTTATCAAATCATTTTCGATAATATTACCGTTTGATCCTAAATAATATTTTTTATTATTAATATTTATTTTTGCTAATAAAGATGTTTTTTTAATATTAATAATTAATGTGGATGGTAGTTTTTTTTTAATATCAAAGCTTTCAATAAAACTAATTCTATTAAAATTATCTTTAATCTTTTTTTTATTAATAAAAAAAATATTTTGTCCTATAAGGTTACTTGTATTTTTTTCTATTATTTTTTTAAATTTAGTATCAATATTATAAACTTCAATATTTTTTACCAAATATATTTTGGATATTTCTAAAATTTTAGTATTACTTATTGTAGTCAATAAAAAAAATAAAAATAAATAAAAAAATATTTTTGTTTTTTTATCTAAGTATAGATGCATCTCTTATCATCCATTTTATTAATTTGTAGAAATTAATATTATTATATTTTGCAATTTCGGGTACTAATGATAAAGATGTCATTCCAGGCTGTGTATTTAATTCTAATAAATAAAATTTATTTTTGTAAAATCTGAAATCCGATCGAGTTGTGCCTCTACATTTTAATAATTTATGAGCTTTAAAAGATATACTCATTACCTTCTCGTAATTTTTTTTCGATATTTCTGCTGGCATTATATGTTCTGTTTTCGCATTTTTATCGTATTTAGCACTATAATCATAAAATTTTCTTTTAGGTTTTAGTTCTATTGCGCCTAGCTTTTTGTTTCCCATAATTGCAGCCTGTATTTCTCTTCCTGGAATGTATTTCTCAATAATAATCTCTTTATTATCTTTTAGGTAAAAAATTTTCTTTAATAAGTTTTTTTTATTACAGATATAAACACCAACACTTGAACCTTCATTTATTGGTTTAATAACTACAGGAAAACCTAACTTTTTATTAATTTTCATTATAAGTTTTTTTTTTTTAATTTTATCTTTGAAATTAAATACAATGTACTTTGGTGTAAGAATATTGTTTTTGATAAATAATTTTTTTGAAAGGACTTTATCTATAGCCAAAGATGATGAGATTACACCTGAATGAGTATACTTTACCTTTTCTTTTTCTAAAATCGTTTGTATATAACCATCTTCGCCATATCTTCCGTGCAATGCATTGAATACAACAGAAGGTTTATATTTTTTTAGACTCGAGATAAAATTGCCATCTGGTTCAAATATTTTTGTTTTATATTTATTTTCCTTTAAGACTTTTGAAACTGCTCTAGCACTTTTTAAACTTATCTCTCTCTCTTTTGAAAAACCCCCAGCTAATATTAATATTTTTTTGGACATTGTTTATATTACCCTAACTATTTCTAGTTCTAGATCGATACCTGTTTTTTTCTTCACTTTATCTTTTACAAAATTGATTAAATTGTTCATATCATCAAAATTAGCATTATTTTCATTCACAAAAAAATTACAGTGTTTTTTTGAAATAGAAGCTCCTCCAAATTTTGTATCTAATGGAACTGACTCTTTAATTAATTCCCATACCTTTTTTTTTGTTTGGTTTACAGGATTTTTAAATGTACTTCCGCTAGTTTTGATTTTTGAAGGTTGGGCTAAATTTTTTTTTGCTTTCATATCATTAATTTGCTTTTCAATTAATTGGATATTTCCTTTTTTTCCGCGAAAAGTAGCGCTTAAAAAAATAAGATCTTTTGAAAAATCACTTTTCCTGTAATCAAATTTAATTTTGCTTGTATTTATGGCTCTTATGTTTCCATCCATGTCAATAGCTTGCACTGATAGTAGTATATCTTTAAATTCATTTTTAAAACAACCTGCATTCATCTTAATACCTCCGCCAATAGAGCCAGGAATACAAGATAGAAACTCAAAACCGCTAATACCATTATTTTTTGCAAACTCAGATAGTTGTTTATCCGTTGAACTGCTTCCTGCAATTATAGTAGTTTCATCCTTAAGAGAAATATTACTAAACATCTTGCCAAGTTTTATTACTACACCTTCATAATCTTCGTCACTGAATAAAACATTAGAACCTGCTCCAATAATAAATATTTTACCTCTGTTATTATACAATTTTAAAAAATTTTTTAATTCTGTGAGTGAACTTGGTTTAAAAAATATCTTACATTTTCCACCAATATTAAACCAATTTGTTTGTTTAAGGTTTTTATCAAATTCTATATTTGCACTTATTTGCTTTGAAAATTCTTTAATATCTTCCAGGTTCATTAAATTAAATTAGGTATCATTTTCATCCAATTAGAAATTGTGCCAGCGCCCATCCCAATAACTATACTTTGCCCATAAACACATTGTCTAACATATTTTGATAGTTCATATTGATCATTTATTAAAATTAGTTTCACATCTGAATTCTTTATAATTTCTTTTGCAAAATTGTCATAGTTAATTTTTGTTTTTGAAGTTTCACCAGCTTTATATATTGGGCATAAAATTACCTCATCCGCATTTTTAAAAGATTTACTAAATTCCTTCCTTAAGTTTTTTACTCTTGAAATTCTATGAGGTTGAAAAACGCAAATAATTTTTTTATTTTTATATACATCCTTCACACCATTAAGAACTTCACTTATTTCAGTTGGATGGTGGGCATAATCATCAATAAAGATTGCATCTCTGTATTTAAATAAGAAACTAAAACGTCTTTGAACACCCTTAAAACTTTTTAAACCATTTTTTATAAAATCTTTTGATATTCCAACAGTTGAAGCAACTGCAGAAGCAGCTGTTGCATTTCTAATATTGTGCAGACCATTTAATGGGATTTTTATATTTTTTAGATATTTATCTTTTTTTCCAGGTATAGTAATTTTTATATCAAATTTGGAGTAATAAATATTTTGGGAAATGTTAAAAATTCTAAAATTTGATTTTTTATCAACTCCATATGTTAAAAAATTTGTATTTTTTAATTTAGACAATATAGATTTGTTATTTTTATCATCTATACAAATAAAATTTTTTCCAAATGAGGGTGTTTTGTTTATAAAATTTATAAAATTTTTCTTTAAATTTTCTAATGATTTATAATAATCTAAATGTTCTGAGTCTAAATTTGTAACAATTGAATAAGTCAGAGGTAGGTTTAAAAAACTCCCATCAGATTCATCAGACTCGAGAATGCACCAATTGCTTTTTCCAAGCCTAGCAGAATTTTCAAAAGCATTCAAAATTCCACCATTTATCACTGTCGCATCTATATTTGATTTTGCAAAAATTGAACTAATTAAAGATGTTGTTGTAGTTTTTCCATGAGATCCGGCTACTACTATGTTTTTCATCAATGAAACTATATGTCCTAACATTTCACCTCTTTTATATATTGGAAGCCCTCTTTTTTTTGCTTCTGTATACTCAGGATTATTTTTTTTAATTGCAGAAGATATAACTAAGATAGTAGAATTTTTAATATTTCTTTTATTGTGCCCAAAAAAAACTTTAATTTTTTCTTTTTTTAAATTATCAGTATTTTTATTTGAAAATAAATCACTACCTTGAACTTTAAAACCTAGCCCTTTCATTATAATTGCAAGACCATTCATTCCTATTCCACCAATACCAACGAAATGGATAAGTTCATTTTTAGCTAGTTTAATTTTCATTTATTAAGTCAATTAATTTTTTATTTATATTATTCCAAGTGTTTTGATAAGAAATTTTACTTAAATTTTCTTTTTTAATATCATAATCTTTTTTATTTTCTATGATTTCTTTGAATATGTTTATTATTTTATCAGTGCAATGATTATTTTGACTTACTAACCAACAAGAATTTTTTTTATTATAGAACTCAGCATTATAAAACTGATGATTATCTTTTGCATAAGGAAATGGTATAGCAATAAATGGAATATTAAAAAAAGTAAGTTCTGCTAAAGCTGATGCTCCGGAACGTGTTATAGCGATATCGAAGGTATTTAATTTTTTATGTAAAATCTTATCATAATTAAAAAATTCATATTCTATATTTAATTTTTTGTACTCATTTTCTAATTCTTTATGGTTTTTTAAATTAAATATTTGTTGATATAAGCTTATTTTACTAAATCTGTAAATTTTAATTATTACATCTTTGACCATTTTATCGAAAAAAAATGCACCTTGACTACCACCTAATACTAAAATTTTAATTGTATCTAATTTTTCTTTATTTTTTTTTTTTTCAAAGTTATATGTTTCTTTTCTCATTAAATTATTAATGACCGTAATCTTATTATAAAAATTTTTAGGAAAGTTTATTATTTTATCATGGTAACATATAATTTTTTTTGCATATTTAAGAATTACTTTATTTGATCTTCCAAGAACTATATTTGGCTCAAATAGAATAATTTTAATTTTAAATAATTTTGAGATTATACAAAGTGGTAATGACATATAGCCACCAGTGCTTATAAGAATATTGATTTTATTTTTTTTTAAAAAAAAAAAAGATTTAATTAATGAGAAAACGAATAAAATAAAAAATTTTGGAAACAAAAATATTGAATTATCAATTTTAGGAACATCAATTAATTCAAAAGGATATAAATTTTTATCTATAAAGTTAGTTCCTCTTTTATCTGTTACTAAGATTGTTTCAAAATTATTTTTTAAATGATCGAATATAATTAAAGAAGGTATTACATGTCCGCCTGATCCTCCAGTTGAAATTAATATTTTTTTCACAAATTACTTACCGTTCTTTTAGTTAAATTTAGTATTATACCTGATAACATAGCTGTACCTACAATTGATGAACCACCATAACTTATAAATGGTAGAGTCATTCCGGTAGTCGGCAAAATTCTTATATTTACACCAAAATGAATGTAAGTTTGTATTAACAAAATAGAAATTGATCCGGTTAAAATTAATTTTACTAGATTATCATTTTCATCATCAATTTTTTTGGCAATTGTAAAGGCCAAAAATAGATAAACAAACATTATTAAAATTACCAAAATTATACCAAATTCTTCTGAGATAACAGAAACAATATAGTCAGTATGTGCCTCGGGTATTTTTGAATTTAGCTTGCCTTCTCCTAACCCTCTTCCAAAGAAACCACCATTGATTATTGCTTCTGATGCTCTCTCTGACTGATAATTATTACCTGTATTTGGATCAATAAAAGATAATATTCTTTTTTTTATATAAAAAAATTTGGGAACAAATAAAACTAGATAAGATAGAAAAATTCCTATTATTGTAAAGAAAGAAAAAAAAATAAAAAGATTAACACCTGATACAAATATTAACGAAAACCATGTTAATACAATTAATGTTGTTTGACCAATATCTGGCTGATTTATTAATAGTAAAATTACAGGTAGTGCAACAATAAAACTTAACAAATATTTAGCATAGATTTTACTTAAATAGTTAGAGGATAAAATTACAGCAACTAACACTATAAAAAAAGGTTTTAAAATCTCTATTGGTTGAAATCTTGGCAAAGTGCCGATATCTATCCATCTTCTGGAACCTTTGACTTCTGTTCCAAAGATTGGAACCATTAATAAAGCAATAAATGACAAAAAAAATAAGAATATACAGATTTTAATTAATTTAGTTTTTTCTAAAGAGGAAAAAAAAATAAATATAGCAAGCGATATTAGAATAAAAATCAAGTGTTTTAAAAAAAAATAATACGAATTTGTATTTAGCTTATCACTTGCAATTAAAGAGGTCGAAACTAAAGAAAAAAATAATCCCAAAGAAAATAAAAATATTATTAATAACAAAATTATTTTATCTACACTTTTCCACCAATCATAATAAAATTTATGTAAATCAAATTTTTTTTTCATATGGCCTTTTTTATAAAATTTGTTTTCTTAAGCATTTTATTAAAAAATTCTCCTCTTTTTTCAAAATTTTCAAATTGATCAAAAGATGCAGAGCAAGGACTAAATACGATATTCAAGTTTTTATCTTTTTCTTTTTTTAAGTCTTTTAGAACTCCAAATAGAGCGTGACGGATATCTTTAAAATTTTTAAAAGGTATTTTATTTGTCAAATTTCTTTGAAAAAAGTTTTTATTTTTTCCATAAATATAAGCTTTAATGTTTTTAAAATATTTTTTTTCAAGAGAAAAATGGTCACCTTTTTTTGGAAGACCACCTAATATCCAAAATATATTTTTATAAGATTTTAAAAGCTGATTCGTCGAAGAAAAACTAGTTGATTTCGAGTCGTTAATAATTTGTAAATTTCTTCTCTTATAAATTATTTGTTGTCTATAAGGAAGACCTTTAAAAGAATTTATTGCAATTTCTGTTTTTTTTTTATTCAAACCTAATTTTTTAGAAATTGATATTGCAAATGATAAATTATTCAAATTATTTAGATTTTTGAAATAATGATTTTTTATTTTATTTGTTTCTTGAGGAAATTTTTTTACTTTTATAATTTTAGAATTAATTTTTTTGTTACTCAAAAATTTTAAATTACTTTTATTTATAAAAGTTAGACCATTTTTATTTTGATTTTTTATTAACTTTAATTTGGCGTTTATATATTTACTAAACGTTTGATGTCTCTCAAGATGGTCTGGGGATATATTTAAAATTGCAGCTATATCAGATCTAAAATATTTGCTATATTCGATCTGGTATGATGACGCTTCTATAACGAATAATGTATTTTTGTTAATATTTTTCTCAAACAACAGCGGTTTTCCAATATTTCCTCCTAACCTAACATCCTTATTATTTTTTTTTATAATTTCATAAATCAACTTGGCAGTTGTTGACTTACCGTTTGTACCGGTAATTGTAATTTTTTTATTTTTTAAGTTATTTAGATAAAAAATATCTAATTCAGTAACAGTTTTGTGATCATTTTTTTTTATGAATTTCGACAATCCACATTTTTTTTTATCTATTCCCGGGCTAATTATAATTATATCAAATTTGCTTTTTAAAATTTTTTCTTTAGTAATTTTTTTTTTTGTTACAGAGGAGATGATTTTTTTATTATCATCGTAAATAAAAACCTTATTTTTTTTTTTAAGATAATGAAAGCAAGCCTTGCCACTTATTCCATACCCATAAATTAAAATTTTTTTGCTATTAAAATTTTCTTTTAAATCAAGCATTATCTTAACTTGAGAGTAGCCAATCCTATCATAGCTAGTATTATAGATATTATCCAAAAACGTATAACTACAGTTGACTCTGGCCATCCTTTCTTTTCAAAATGATGATGAACAGGAGCCATTTTGAATATTCTTTTACCAGTTATTTTAAATGATAAAACTTGAACTATTACTGATATTGCCTCAAAAACAAATAAACCTCCAGTTATAGCTAATACAATTTCGTGCTTAGTTATTATACCAATTGAACCTAGAGATCCTCCTAAGGCTAAAGAACCTGTGTCTCCCATAAATATTTTTGCTGGTGGAGCATTGAACCAAAGAAATCCTAAGCACGATCCTATAATTGCTCCGCAAAAAATAGTAACTTCACCCGCTCCTTCGATATAAGGAATGTGTAAATAATCAGAAAAGACAATATTTCCTGTTACATAACTGATAAACGCAAAGCAAGCAGCAACTAAGATTACTGGCACAGTTGCAAGACCATCCAAACCATCAGTTAAATTTACTGCATTAGAAGATCCAACGATAACAAATAAGTAAAACGGCACAAAAAACCAACCTAAATTAATTATTAAGTTCTTAAAAAAAGGAAAATACAAATTTTTAATTTCACTAAAATCACTTAAAATGTAAAGCACAAATATACCAATTAGAGCGAATAAAATTTGAAATAAGATTTTTATTTTTAATGATATGCCCGCTGAACTTTTTGTTTTAATTTTTTTAATATCATCAATGGCGCCAATTAATCCAAAAGAAAAAGTTATAAAAATTATAAACCATACTAAATGATTTGTTAAATCACACCAAAGGAAAACACTCAAAAATAATCCTAATAAAATTAAAACTCCACCCATGGTTGGTGTGCCAATCTTTCTAACTATATGGTCCTCAGGGCCATCTTTTCTAATTGGATCATGAATTTTTTTTGATGAGAAAAAATTTATAAAAGGATTGCCAATAATAAAAACAATAACCATAGAAGTAAACATTGCTAGACCGGTTCTTACTGTTAGGTATTTAAAAACATTTAAAAACGAAAAAGTATCAACCAAACTCAAAAATAAAGAATAGAGCATTAGATTACTCCTCTGTTAAATTGTGATACAACCTCATTTAAACCTGTTGCATTAGATCCTTTTATCATTAAATAATCGTTATTCGATAAATCATTTTTAATAAAATCTATAATTTCATTTTTATTTTTAAAAATTTTACCCTTTTTATGTGTTTTTATCTTATTAAATGTGTGTCTTATATGTTTACCATATACATAAATTTTGTTTGCATTAGATTTATTTATAAATTTAGCTATTTTGATATGAAGGTTTTTTGAAAACTTTCCAAGTTCTAACATATCACCTAATAAAATATTTTTTCTTTTATTGTTAATTCCAATTTTATTAAACTTATGAACTGCAAATTGTAAAGATAAAGGATTTGAATTATAGGACTCATCTATAATTTTTAAATTCTTTGTACCAATTTTTAAATTAATTTTATTTCCTCTTCCATTTGGGATTGTAAAATTCAAAAATAATTTATTATTTAAATTTACTATATCTATAAAATTAGAGATTACAGCTAGTGCTGCAAGTATATTATCAACATATAAATAATTTTCTTCATTTACTAAAAATTTCTTAATTTTATTTTGTATTTTCACAGTAATTGAGTAGTAAGATTTTTTTTTAATACATTTAATAAATTGAACATCTGCTATTTTTTTTTTACTGAATGAAATTATTTTTAAGTTTTTTTTAATAGCTTTATTTTTAAAAAAATTAAAAAAATCATCATCTTTATTTAAAACCATAGTTCCATTTTCTGCTATATTGTCTATTAATTCTGATTTTGCTTCAGCAATTTTTGAAATTTTTTTAAAATTTTTAATATGTGCGTATGATATATTTGTAATAACCCCTATTTCAGGCTTTACTATTTTTGACAATTCATTAATTTCTCCTTTTTTGTCCATTCCTATTTCAAAAACTCCATAAAGATTTTTTTTATGAATATTTAAAAGGGATATAGGTACCCCAAACTTATTATTAAAAGAATTTCTAGTATAAAATGTGGAATTTAATTTGTTTAAAGATCGTCCAAGCAACTCTTTTAAAGATGTTTTTCCAGAACTACCTGTTATAGCAATTGAATTTATATTTGAAGCTTTCCTAAAATTTTTAGCAATTTTTAAAAAAAAATTAAAAGTATTTTTAACTTTTATTTTTTTGTTTTTGAATTTATTGGAATAGTCTTTATCTATAACTGAAAATAATGCACCATTTTTAATAGCATTGTCTGCAAAAATATTTCCATTTTTAATTTTTCCTTTTAAACCGACAAATAAGTCGTTTTTTTCTATTTCCTTTGAATTTATTGAAATTTTATTTATTTTTTTTGAATTGTTAATTTTAAAATTATCTAAAGACTCGTTTATAACATTTATCTTCCAATCATTTGAGATACTTTTGTTTTTTTCGTTTATATATTTTAATATGCATGCTCTGTCAGAAAATAAAATTTTTTCTCGATATTCCTGATAGTTCTCATGACCTTTGCCTGCAACTAACAATACATCTCCTGAATTTAAATTTAATATTGCCTGCTTAATTGCTTTTTCTCTTGATGATATTTCAAATAATTTTGATTTATTTATTTTTTTTTTGATTTGATTTCTTATTTTAAATGGTTTTTCATTTCTTGGATTATCATCGGTTAAATAAATCTTATTACAAAAATTACTTGCTACTTCTCCCATCATTTTTCTTTTTGGCTTATCTCTTTCGCCTCCGCAACCAAATACAATAGAGATATTGCTCAATTTGTAATGATTTTTTAAATTTCTTAGACATACCCTTAATGCCTCAGGTGTATGTGCATAATCTAAAATAACTTTTGAATTATTATTTAATTTTCCAATATTTTCCATTCTTCCTTTAACTTCTTTTATTTTATGAATTGATTTTAAAATTTTATTAATTCGAACATATTTGCTCGCTGCAATAATAGCCATTAATAAATTTTTAATTTGAATTTTACCAATCAGCGGTGTTTCAAATGAAAATATTTTTTTCTTATACTCAAAGAAAACTTTTTGCTTATCTTTTAACGAAATCTGTTTAATTAATTTTAAATTGGAACATTTTCCACCTATAATAAGGCACCTTGAATCATTTTTTTTGGCAATTTTTTTAATTTTAGCACCATATTTTGAATTTGAGTCAAATATCACAGTAGATTTTTTTTTCATTAATTTTTTAAATAAAATCATTTTAGAGTCAAAATAATTTTTAAATGACTTGTGATAATCAAGATGATCTCTTGATAAATTTGTAAATATTCCAATATCAAAATGAAGTCCATCTAATCTATTTTGCTTAAGTCCGTGTGATGACGCTTCCAAAATTACTGTATCGATTTTTTTTTTTTTTAAATTGTATAAAATTTTATTTAAACTCAATGGATCAAGAGTTGTATTTGATAAATTGTAATCAATTTTTTTTTGATTTACACCAAGTGTGCCTATTGCAGCAGCCTTTTTATTATTTAATAACATGATTTGTAAAAAAAAATTTGAAACTGAGGTTTTGCCATTTGTGCCTGTAACTGCAATAAGATTTTTGGGTTTCTTATTATAAAAAAAAGTTGAAGCTTCTGCTAATGTTTTTCTCGGATTCTTACTTTTTAAAAATAAAATATCTTCTTTATAACCTTGAAATTTTAAATCAGATACAATGGTTTTCGCGCCATTTTTAATTGCATTATTTATAAATCTATTACCATTTATTTTTGTACCTCTTATTGCAAAGAAAATATCATTTTTCTCACAGTTATTACTGTTAAATTCTATTTTTGAAAAAGAATGGTTTAGATATTTTTTATCTAAATTTTTAAATATTTTTTGTAATTGCATTTTAATAATTTAAAGTCTTAGTATTTTGTGGCTAAAATTGGCCCAATTTTTTCAATCATCTTTCCTGCAATTTCAACCGAAGTCCAACCGGCTGTATTAAAAGGCGTACCTTTTAAAGTAAAATTCGAATTTCTTAATTTGTAAACATAATCTTCTGAAGTCTTTGGAGCTTCTAATAATACAACTAATACAAATTTTGGATTTATTGATGGAAAAATTGATGCAAAAGTATTTATTTTTACTCTAGAATATCCATCACCGATAACTTGCTGCGCTGTACCTGTCTTTCCTGCAACATCATATCCTGGTACATTGGCTTGTTCAGCTGTCCCCTCTTTGGTTGATACTATCTTTCTTAAGGCAGTATTAATTTTTTCTGAAACTCCTTTTTTTAATATTTGATTTTTTTTTTGTAAATTTTTTTTTTTTATTAAAGTAGGATCAATATCATAACCACCATTAGATAGAATTGCATAACCTTTTGCTATTTGTAATGGTGTTGTTGTTATACCATGACCAAAGGATACAGTTGCAAGTTTGCATTTACCCCAATCAAATGGAATAGGTTTACCAACTTCTTCAAGATCAAAATCAATTTTATTTAGGATACCAATTTTTTTTAAAAATAATTTATGCTTATCTTCTCCTATTTTTTGGGCAATGCGAACAGAGCCTATATTTCCTGACCTAACTAATATTTGTTCAGCAGTAAGATCGGTTGGAATTTTTTCATCATATTCCCTAATAATATGTTTTCCACATCTAATAGCTTTTTTTAAATCTAAAAACTCAGTATTTGTGTCAACAACACCCTCATTAAGTGCCGATGCTAAAGTAAATGTTTTAAATACAGAACCAAGCTCGTAAACACCTTTCGTGGCTCTATTAAGATAAATCTTGTCACTTAAATCTATCCTTTTATTTAAATCGAAATCAGGTAGAGATACCATTGAAAGTATTTCTCCAGAATCTATATTCATAAGAATTGTTGTACTTCCAACATTTTTAAAAATTTCTGTAAATTTTAATAACTCTTGCCTTATAATGTATTGTAAATTCATATCTAAAGTAAGTTTTAAGGAATCTTTATTGCTTCGAAGTTCATAATCATAAGATTTTTCAATACCTGAAATACCTTTGTTGCTATCATCTATTTGTCCTATCACATGACTAAATAGTTCTTTCTGTGGATAAATTCGTGAAATTTTTTGTTCTTCAATTATTGCCTTGTCGCCGAGGAAAAAGAGCTGATTATATTTGTCTTTTGAGATTTTTTTTTCTAAATAAAAAAATTTACCTTTTTCAATTTTATCTGAAATATCCTCAAAATTTTTAGTTGGAAATATTATTTTTAGATTAATTAATAATTTTTTTTTATCTATAATAAGTTTAGGGTTTATTCCAATATTAGTTGTGAGCACACTTTGCGCTAAAATATTGTTATTTCTATCTATTATAGATGATCTAAAGTCAGACTGATATATTTTAACTTTTGGGTGTTGTTTTTGTGATCCTAAATAAATAATTTTAATAGAAAAAATAATCGTAATAACAAAAAGAATAAAAATTATAAATGCAATTCTGTTAAAAGATATATCTTGATTTGATTTTAATCTTATATTTTTAAAATCTGCTTCATATTCCTCTAAAACTAATCGATTTTGATTTTTACTCATTTCTTAAATCCAAAACCTGAATATCTGATCTACTTATATGCTTTAATTTTTGATCAAAATATTTTTCATTAAATTCTATTAATTTAGATGGTGAACTTAAATAATTATAATCTAATAATAATAATTCATACTTATACTCTAAGAGAAGAATATTTTCTTTTATTTCAAAAATTTTTTTATCAATGTTTTTTGTGGAATTTTTAATTGATGTTGTTAAAAAAATTAAGCTTACAACAACAAGTACTAAAAAAAAATTCTTCATAATTGATCAGCAAATTCTTCTATTTTAAGTAAATATTCAAATTTTTTTAAAAACTCATCAAAGTTTTTGTGGTTGTAAATTTTTTGAACACATCTTAGTTTTGCAGATCTTGATGAAGGATTTAATTTAATTTCTTGGCTACTTGGTGTTATGGGTTTTTTATTTATGACTTTGAAAATTTTTTTATTTTCCTTTAATTCAGGTAAATATCTTGAGCTTTTTTTTTCATCAGAATAATTTTTAAAGAAAAATTTTACTATTCTATCTTCCAAAGAATGAAACGTAACAACTGCTAAAATACCTCCTACAGGAAGTAATTTAAAACTGTTAATTAATCCAAATATTAATTCGCTTACTTCATTATTCACTAGAATTCTTAAAGATTGATAAACTTTTGTAGATTTATTTGTTTTTGAATATTTTTTTTTTACACTTTCTATAATATTGACCAGATCTTCGCTGAGTATTTTTTTTTTTAATCTTTTCTTAATAATATTTCTTGCAATAATTTTTGATTTTTGTTCATCTCCAAAAAATTTAAACACTTTATTAAGTTTCTCATAAGATAATTTATTTATCACATCATCAGCAGAAATTAAGTTTTTTCCTAATCTCATATTTAATTTTCCCTTTGAATTAAATGACAGACCTTTTTTTGAGTCATTTATTTGACTAGTAGAATAACCTAAATCAAAAATAATTGCTTTTAGATTTTGATCAGATATTTTTAATGCATTAATATTTGAAAACTTTTCATTCTCAAATCTAAATCTACCTTTAAACTTTTTTAGTAATTTCTTAGCTTCTATTAAAGTTTCAGGATCTCGATCTAAAGCTACCACTTTATTATTTTTATTAGATAAAATTTCCCTCGAATAACCACCTTGACCAAATGTACAGTCAATAAATGTGCCACCATAAAGAGGGGAAATAATGCTGATTAATTCATCTAGCAGAACTGGAAAGTGTTTTTTTTCCAGATTTATGGTGGCGTTCATTTATTTTTTTGAAGACCATTAATTTTTTTGTCTTCTCAAAAATGCGGGAATTTCAAATTCGTCATCATCTTCTGTATTATTTTCATTGTTATCAAAAGATATTGGTTCTTCTTTATCAGTGCTATCGTCTGAATTAAAAAGCTCTAAAGTTTCTTCCTCTATATTAAAGTTTTCAAGACCATTGGCATTTTTATTCTCTTGATCTAGATTTTCAGGTTTAGCCTCATTATCACTAATAGTTATATTTTTCTGAGTTATATTTGTATCCAAGTCTTTTATTAGATTATTATCTTCACTAATTATTTCTGGGTTAATTTCATTTTCCAGAAATTCTTCATCTATTTTTAAGGCATTTGTACCCTCGGTTGAGGATGACATACTTTGTGAAAAATTAAATGATTGACCAGAAACATTGTTTAGAGGTTCTGAGTAGCCAGGATTCCTATTTTGAATTCTATGGACCATATTAATTACAGATTTTGACTCTGGCTGTTGTCCATCTAAAGCGGTTGCAACAATTGAAACTCTCATTTTACCGTCTAATTCTGGGTCAGTAATTGCACCAATTATTAATTCAGCTTCTGGATCTACTTCTGATCTTACTTTGTTTACTGCTTCGTCAACCTCAAAAAGTTTCAAATCCTTTCCGCCTGTTATATTAATTAATAATCCTTTTGCACCTTTAAGAGTGTAATCATCAATTAAAGGGTTTGTAATAGCCATCTCAGCAGCTTTAATTGCTCTACCTTCTCCTTCGGCTGATCCTGTTCCCATCATTGCTTTGCCCATTGAGCTCATTACTGTTTCAACATCTGCAAAATCTAAGTTTATTAAACCAGGTCTTACCATTAAGTCAGTTATGCTTTGAACTCCGTGCAATAAAACGTCATTTGAAAGTTCAAATGATTCCTCAAATGTAGTTTGCTCACTTGCTATTTTAAATAAATTTTGATTGGGAACTACAATAATAGTATCTACGTGTTTTCTTAATTCTTCTAATCCTTGTTGTGCTCTTCTCATTCTTGATGGGCCCTCGTATAAAAATGGAAGTGTAACAACACCAACAGTTAGAATATTAAGCTCTTTTGCAGCTCTAGCAATTACATGTGCTGAACCTGTACCAGTTCCTCCACCCATTCCAGCAGTTATAAAAACCATGTTAGAACCTTGTAAAATATTTATAATTTCATTCAAAGACTCATCTGCTGCGGCTTGGCCTATGTCTAATTTTGCACCTGCGCCCAATCCTTTTGTTAAATTTAAACCCATTTGAATTTTTGCTTTGGCTCTACTTTCTTTTAAATCTTGAGCGTCAGTATTTACTGCAATAAATTCTACACCTTGTAATCCCGCATCGATCATTCCATTTATTGCATTTCCTCCCGCTCCTCCAACGCCAAGAACAAGTATTCTTGGCTTTAGTTCTCTTATATCTGGTGCTTTGAAGTTAATTGTCATTTTTCCCCCTTTAGTTGTTAAATTGCTTTTCCCATTTAAGGCTTCCTCTATGTATATTTGACTTTTTCTTTGCGTTTACCCTAAATTTTTCAAAAATTGTTGGCTCCCAAATTTGAAAAGTTTTTCCTTGTCCAACAAATAAAATGGTATCCTTAATTTTAGCATGTTTTAATAATTTTGTAGTTAAGAGGATCCTTCCTTCACCATCAAATTGTAAATTTATACTTTCAGCGAGTATTGATGTTGCAAAATAATCTTTCTTTTCTTCAAATGGATTCAAAGAGTCTATTGCATTAGAAATCTTTTCTATTCTATCTTGGGGCCAAGACTCTATACATTGATTGTTAAAAGATGGATAACAAACAACTCCATTATATCCTAAATTTGAAAGATATGATCTAAAAGAAGCTGGCACAGAGACCCTTCCCTTTTTGTCTAATTTGTTTTCGTACGTAGATAAAAACATATTTCATAATTTAAACCCTAATTTGGGTTTTTATGGGATATTATGGGTTTTAAATACAACCGTCAATAGTTAAATTTATAGAAATTTCTTTTTTTTTAACGTTCAGGAGACTAAATTTTAGAAATTTTTATTAATAGAGATTGCCAGATAAACTATAAGCCGGGTTCTGTCGTTTAAACTTATCATTTATCTAGGCCTTAAATCACTTTAAGGCTCAAGCAACTAACCCTGATGACTAGCCAAAGACTGCTTTTAGTTATTTCTAACAATGTCATCTCTACTCAGTTTTGCTCTTGGTGGGGTTTTCCATGCGCTGTCTGTTACCAAATCAGCCGGTGTGCTCTTACCACACCTTTTCACCCTTGCCTTGATTAGGCGGTTTATTTTCTGTGGCACTGTCCCTGGGGTCACCCCCGCCAGCCATTAACTGGCACCATGTCTTTGTAGAGCCCGGACTTTCCTCTTTTAAAAGTTAAAGCGATAAGTCGTTTATCTGGCAATGAATAAATATAAGTATTCTATAAAATTTCAAGCAATTAAATCCCAAGTTTTATTAAGTTTTTTGCAATAAGAAAACACTCCTCGTCTGAAATTCCATTAATTAACTCAGTTCTAAACCTTCTTTGAAAAGATAAAATTAAGCTTTTTTGCTTATAGCCCCTATAACCAATTTTTTTCAAAAAATTATTAAATTTTTTATTTTTTTTTATATTCAGCTTTTTACCTCGTTTTTTTATCAAATAAGAAGCATTAAGTTGATGCCATATGCTTAGTTTGTTCTTAGACAAAAACTTCCAGGGAAATTTCTCTCCTGGATCTTTTTTTCTATCAGGTGCTATATCGGAATGTCCTAAAATAAAATTTTTCTTAACTTTGTATTTTCTTTTTAGAAACTTTAATAACTTTAAAAGTGAATTAATTTGTTGTTTAGGGTAATTTATATAATTATTGTAGTGCCCAGGGTTATGAATTTCTATACCGATCGATGATCTATTTAGATACTTTTCATTTTTCCACCGAGAAATTCCAGCATGCCAAGAAGCATATTCCTCCGGTACAATTTGAACTATTCTTCCATTAGATCTTATAAAATAATTACAACTTACATTAGATTTATTAGATGTAAGTTTTTTAATAGCTTTGAGCTCGTTTCTCATTCCTGTGTAATGTAAAATTATGAATTTAACATCCTTTTCTTTTCTTTTTTTTGAATAAAAATTCTGTGAATAATTGTGATCAAAGGTTATTTTTTGCTTTATTTTCGACACTTTTTTTCCCTTTATTTATCTATATTACGCTATATAGATTTGAATATATATATATAAAATGAAACAAATCATAAAATATTCTGTTTTGATTATTATTTTACAACTTCTTACTTTTCATGCTTTCGCTGGCTCGGATGGTACAATAAATATTTCTAAAAATAATAAGCCAGTAAAAGATTGTTTTGAGAAAATAAATAGAGCGACTTTCGCTCTTAACCAAGGTTTAGATAAAGCGATATTTAAACCTATAGCAAAAGGTTATAATAAGTTACCAACACCAATCAAAAATGGCTCAAGTAATTTTGTAAGTAATATTTCAAATTTAGTTACAATTCCAAACAATATCTTGCAGGGAGACTTTAAATCTGCAGGAACAAATACAATTAGACTTATTATAAATACGACTTTGGGGATAGTTGGATGGTATGATGCTGCAGAAGCAATGGGATTACAAAAACTTGATAAAGAAGATTATGGACAAACATTGGGTAAAGCAGGTATTGGACCTGGATGTTATTTAGTTTTACCAGTTTTAGGACCTTCTACTGTTAGAGATACGGTTGGATCATTAATAAACTTAAGTGGTGGAGACCCTTTTTATAATATAACTATTAAAAATGACACACATTACTTTAGCGAACCAGATTACTATTCAACAAGAGCTACTAACGCACTTGATTTTAGAGCAAAAAATTTAGGAAGTTTAGAAAATTTAGAAAAAAACTCTGTAGATTTTTATGCTGCTGTTAGAAGCTTATATTTACAGGATAGACAAAAAAAAATAGCAAACAATAGTAGTTTGACTGAAACTATGGATAATAGTGATTGGGAAGAAATAGAAGAAAATTAATTTTCTCATGAAGACTAGAAACATAGTACTTACGATCTTATTATATTTACTTTTTTTAAATAGTTCATTTGCAAAAAATCCAAGTGATTTTATTCAAGAAATTACTGATAATGCTTCAAAAATTTTATCAAGTGATTTGTCAAAAAATGAAAAGCAAAATAAATTAAAAGATATTGCTGAAAATACTGTTGATATAAGAGGTATTGGATTTTATACACTTGGTAAATTTAGAAAAACTTTAAACGAAGATAAAAAAAAAGAATATTCAATTTTGTTTAAAGAATATTTTTTAAAAAGCTTCTCTAGTAGACTAGTAGAATATTCAAACCCTAAAATTACAGTAGTATCTGAAGAAGTTTTAAATGAAAAGTATACTATGGTAAGTAGCGTATTAGCAGCCACAAAAGATAGGCCTGAAATCAAAATTGATTGGAGAGTTTATACTAAAAATAAATCTGAACCTTTAATAAGAGATTTAATTATTGAAGGCTTGAGTTTAGCAAGAACACAAAAAGAAGAGTTTGCATCAATAATATCTTCTAATGATAATAACGTTGAAATTTTATTTAAAACACTCAAACAATTTTAAAATTATTTTTTGAAAGAAAAAAATAGAATACTAAATAAATTTGATCAAGATAAAACTAGACCAGTTTTATTTAGTGAAAGTTTTGGGGGGAGTGAAAGTCAAGTAAGATTACTATTTAAACATGTACCTGATAAAAATTTTGAAAATATAAATTTAATTTTAAATAATACAGAACCAACCTTAGTAGAAAAAGATAAAATTAACGTTTTATGGGTTCATCATTTTATCAATCAAAAAGAGGTTCAAAATTTATCTGATAAGACTTATTTAGAAAAAATTGATTATATTATTTTTAATTCAATGTGGAATTTTAAAAAACATTTGCATTATTTTAAGATCCCAGAAAAAAAGTGTCTTGTAATAAAAAATGCTATTGAGAGAATAGATCCTGCTCAGAAACCAAAGGATCAAATGAATCTTATTTATCACACAACTCCTTGGAGAGGTCTTAAACTACTACTAGATGTATTCAAAGAAATAAAAAAAAAAGAAAACCTAAAACTTAATATTTGTTCATCTACAATAATATATGGAGAAAAATTTTTTTCAGAGTATGAGAATAAATTTCATGATTTATTTGAAGATTGTAAAAGAACAGAGAATGTTGAATTTCATAGTTATATGAAAAATGATAAAATTATTGAATTACTAAAGAATATGCATATATTTTCTTATCCAAGTATATGGCCAGAGACTAGTTGCATTGCGGCTATAGAAGCAATGGCTTCTGGTTGTGAAATAGTTACTACAAATTTAGGTGCTCTTGTAGAAACATGTAAAAAATTCGGGACTTTCGTAAATTTTGAAACAGATAATGAAAATTTAAAAAAAAAATTTAGAGAGAAATTAGAATTTAGTATAGATAATTTTTGGTCAGAAAGTAATCAACAAAAATTAAACGAACAAAGTAAGGAAATAAACAAACTTTACTCATGGGAAACAAGAAAATTAGAGTGGATTAATTTTTTGGAAAAATTAAAATGAGTCTAATTTTAATTTTTGCATTTCATCGAGCATATATTTAAAACTTACAAAAGCTTTTTTATCTCTCTCTTTTACTGCATCTATCAAATTTTCAGCATATGTAGAAATTAAACCTGATTTGTTGTTATGAGATACGTAAATTGTCTTTTTTTTTCCCATTTCATCCTCTTTTAAAAAATTGTGTAGAGACAATATTTTATTTTTTTTTATAAAGAATAGAAAAAAAGATATCCATAAATCATCATACAAAAATAATTCAAAGTTATCTTTTACAATTTTATCATAAAATATATTTATATTTTCTAGTGAATTTGTATTTATTGCAAAACCATCTGCGCCTTGACCAATTCCAAATTTGCCTAAAGGATGAACATAAAAACTATAAGCATTATTAGGATTCTTTCGATAAAATTTATAAAACGTTTCTAACATGTAATCCTCATAGATTTGATCATCATCTGCAAGAACTATTAAAGAATTTTCTTTTAATTTATTAATTGAACCAAGTAATTTTGTTCCAGGACCACAATCATCACACCTTGTTATTTCTACAATATCTGGCAGTTTGGGAATGTCTTTATCTATGATAGTCTCTTTAAAACGTTTAAAGTATTTTGGAATGTTTAAAAATATTTTATCTGGTTTTAAAGATTGATTCATCAATGAGTCAATAGACTTATTTATTGTGTTAATTCTTGAAGGTATAGTGCTTAAAGATACATAAATCATTTTAGTGATAAAAATAAAATTTTTTATTATCTTCCATAAGCATTAGTAGATCCTCTGGGAAAAAATTTTTTTGTATTTTTTTCTTTTTTACTTTTCTTTTAAATAAATCTGTACCATTTTTTAAACAATTATTAATATGTTCTTCACTTTTAAAATAATCGTTATTATATTCGCTATGTGCAAACGCCTCAAACTTTTCTCGTATTTTTTCTAAACTACCAAAAGATGAAAAACTCCAACCTGCTTGAGCTAACATAGAAATTCTCCACCGATTATTCCTTAAATCTTGGGGTTTAAATTTTTGTATAATTTCATTTTTGGTTGCAATTGTTCCAACCCACTTTTCTAGGTTTAAATATTCACAATTAATGTGAAATAAAAATTGTTCAAATGCGACTGGGTTAATCTCATCGAATTCACATTCTTTTAAAAATTTTATTTTTTTTAATGATGGAATTTCATCAACATCACTTATTAATATTATATCTTCTTTAGAAAAATCTTTGCATGCATTTTGAATAAAATTTCTTTGAATATTTTCTATTTTCCAAGATTTTCCACCTTTAACATTTTCTGATATCCAGCCCTCATTTTTCTCAATATCTTTTTCATCTATAGTCAATTTGTGATACTTTATTTTATTCTTAAAAGGCAAAAGATTTGTATTTAATATCTTTTCAAAATTCCATTCTTTGGTCTTTCCCTGATGGGTAATATTAGCCTCAACAATTACAAAAAAATCGACTTCATCTTTTAAGTATTTGATCCTCAGGTCAGCTAATTCTTTTTCATTAAAATATAAAAATGTATCTATAATCATATATGTTTGATTATAAAATATATTTAAAATATTAATACTTTAATGAAAACTATAAAATTTGCAGGTTTGGGCTGGGATGGTTACACAGGCCAAATATCAAGGATTAGGGAGGGTGTAAAAGAATTAGGTCATTCGCTAGACCTTGAAAATCCTGATCTAATATATTGTAATGATCCTACTCAATATATTAATGCGATCAAACTTAAGAGAAAATTTCCAAAGTCCTTTTTAATCTTAAATTTTTTAGATGTTCCTTGGCATATGCCTGGAGTAATAAAAAAATTGACTCTAGAGGCAACCATCATGAAAAAGGAAGCAAATATAGTGACGGTTATTAGCAATAAAGTAAAAAAAGATTTATTGAAATTTTACGATGGTGAAACGGAAGTTATATACAATCCTGTTAAAGACGTAAAATTGAATAAAGAAATATCAAAAATTAATAATTATCTTTATGTTGGGAGAGCAAATGATCCAATTAAAAGAGTTAAATTAATTCATGAAACTTTCAAGAACGAAGAAAAAACACTTAATAAAATTATATTCTGTGGCTTTGAAGACCCTAAGTTTGGAAATTATTTAGGAGTTGTAAAAGATGAAAAACTGACAGAATTATATAATTCATCAAAATTTGTTTTACTGCCTTCAAAAGCTGAGGGAATTGGTTTATCGATGATAGAAGGCATGATATGTGGTGCAGTTCCAATTATGTGTTCAGATAATTTAACTGCGAAAGAATTTGCACCTATAGAATTTATTTGCGATCCTGATCATATATCTTTCAAAAAGAAAATTGAAGAAATTGAATCGAATTATGAAAAGTTTAGAAAATTAGCAATTTCCTATGGAGAAAAATATAAGGTTCAATTCAATAAAAAAACAATAGCAAAAAATATAATTAATATTTACAATAAAAACATTGAATAAAAAAATTAAATTAAAAGATGTTACATTGTTAGCAGCATCGTCAGTTAATATTGATCACACTCAAGATGCACTGATGATAAGTTCATATAACTTAGATTTTTCGTCGATTAAATTGCTTTCACCATCCAGGCCAAAAAATATATTTAGTTCAATAGAATATGTTCAAATACCAAATATCGATTTGAAAGATTATAATAAATTAATATTAAACGAATTATATAAATATTTCGATACATCTCATTGCCTAATTGTTCAATCTGATGCGTTTATTATTAATTCTGAAATGTGGACTGATGAATTTTTAGATTATGATTACATAGGGGCTCCTTGGACAGAAAAAATTAAACCAAATAACAAACTTACTTTAGATTTAAAAAAAAATAGAGTTGGAAATGGAGGTTTTTCATTAAGAAGTAAGAAACTTACAAATATTACAAAAAATTATAAATATAAAGATATGAACTTTCCTGTTGCACAAGAAGACGTTATAATTTGCTATTATCTTTACGATGAGCTCAAAAAAAAAGATATAAATTTTGCGCCAATAAATTTAGCTGCAAAATTTTCAGTTGAAGACCCACGGACTAATGAAAAATTTGGTATAAATGATAAAAATGTATTTGGATTTCATGGAAAACATTTACAAAAATATTTTAAAGAAAATTTTATTAAAAATAGTTTAAGATATAAATTATAAACATGCTTAAAAAATTTTATTTAAAATTAGACAAATCAAAGTTTCCTGAGATATGTATCCAGAAAGCATCTGCAGAGAATAAATTTTGTGAAACTGTAATTAATATCAATTGGTATGATATACTTTTCAACAGAATTTCATTTATATCTCTAGCAACTCAAAAATTTAAAAATTGTAAATATTTGGAAATAGGCACAGATTTAAATTTATGTTTTAATTGCATACCTGTAATTGATAAAATAGGAGTCGATCCAAAGCGAGGTGGAACAATTAGAAAAACATCTGATGATTTTTTTACTGATAATAAGGATTTATTTGATGTTATATTTGTTGATGGTCTTCATACATTTGAACAATGTCGAAAAGATGTAATAAATTCAATCAAATTCTTAAATGTGGGCGGTTACCTTTTTATACACGATCTTATACCAAGAAATTTTATGGAGGAATTTAGTCCTCCTATGGGAACTCCCTGGTCAGGTGATGTTTGGAAAGTTGCACAAGAACTTTGTAAATCTGATGGTATAGAATTTTATGTAATAAAAGCTGACCACGGCATTGGTCTAGTCAAAAAAATAAAAAAAAATGTAAGTTACCATGATGACTATGAGAGACTTAGTACGTTAAAATTTAAAGATTTTTTAGAAATCAACAGTGATATTAAATATATAGACTCAGATGAAGCAATTAAAATTATTAAATAATCAATTTAATTAAGTTTATGAAAAAAATAGAGATATTTGTAAGACATTGTAATTTTTCAAAGCACAGCTCAAATAGAGAGAGGATTAATAATTTCTCCAAAGAATCTTGTTTTAAAAATTTAAAAGAAACCATTGATAAAGATAACGCAAATATCACTTTTTTAATGGATGGTAATTTAGAAAGTCATTTTCTTAAAAATGAAAAAGAATATAAAGTTGTTCAAATAGATGGTGGCAATAACGCTAAGAGCTTAAATAATACTTTTCAGTATGTTGACAAGTGTAATTTTTCTAATGACCAAATAATATATTTTTTAGAAGATGATTATTTACATAAAAAAAATTGGACAAATGTACTTCTAGAGGGTTTTGAATTAAAAGCAGAATATATAAGTTTGTATGATCATCCTGATAAGTATCAACTACCCCAATATAATAAACTGCAATCGAAAATTTTAATTACAGAATCTTGTCATTGGCGTACAGTTCCATCAACAACAGGTACATTTGCTGTAAAATTTAATACATTTAAAAAGCATCTTAATATTTACAAGAAATTTATTTATATTGATGCAGGTACGACAAAAGATCATGAGATGTTTTTGGAATTATGGAAAAGTGGATCAAGTCTAATTACACCAATTCCTGGTTTTGCATCACATATGGATCTTCATTGGCTATCACCAATGACTGATTGGGAAAAAATAATTAAAATATAATTTTAATTAATTGAGTTGAAAATGAAAAAAATATTAGTTTTTACAGCAACCTATAATGAAAAAGAAAATATCAGAGAGCTTATAAGTTCAATATTTAGTAATTGTCCGTATGTAGATATATTGATAATTGATGATAATTCTCCTGATAAAACAGCTGAAGAAATTTTAGTACTAAAAAGTGAATTTAAAAAAATTTCTCTAATAAATAGAGAAAGTAAGCTTGGTTTAGATACAGCTCACAAATTGGCATATAAATTTGCAAAAGAAAAGGATTATGATTACTTAATAACAATGGATGCTGATTTATCACATGATCCAGCTGAATTAACTAACTTTATAAAAAATTTGGAAACCTATCCATTTGTAATAGGATCAAGATATGTTTCTGGTGGGAAATGTTTAATGAGAGGAAGAAGACTGATTATAAGTAAATACGGAAATATTTTTATTAGATTAATTCTTGGTATTGACTGTAATGAATTTACAACATCATACCGTGGTTTTGATATAAAAAAGTTAGGATCTTTCAATTTAGATATAGTTAAGGCATCAGGTTATAGTTTTTTTATGAAAACTATATATGAAATTTCTAAAAGAAATATAGAAATTAAAGAAATACCAATTACTTTTAAGGATAGATCATTTGGCTATTCGAAATTGCCTAAAATTGAAATTTTTAGGACTTTATTAAATTTATTTATAATGCTTTTTAAAAAATAAAAACTCAATTACTTGTGGTGGGCCCGCCAGGACTCGAACCTGGGACCAATACATTATGAGTGTACTGCTCTAACCAACTGAGCTACAGGCCCAAACAAATTTGAGTTTTACTTCTTTTATAAAAATTATTCAATAAATCAATTAAATAAAAACTTTAATTCTTTCTGGTGGGCCGTGTTGGTTACGCTCCAACTACCCCTGCAATGTCAATGCAGTACTCTACTATTGAGCTAACGGCCCTAATTTATTTTATAATGAATAAAAATTAATAGCAAATTTTATACTAAAAAAATATTTTTATACAAAGAAATAAAATAAAATATTAACATGTAAGCAAATATAAAATTTATTTTATTGAGGCTTCTAAAATTAACCAGTTTGTTAATTAATTTTAAGTCAAACATTGTAAAAATTGCTATAAATAATATTGGGTCAAAAGTTTCTTGGTAAAATTGACTGTCAACTTCTAATAAACAAAAAATAGCTAAAAGAACTAAATTAGATCTTATTTCTAAATTTAAAAATAAGTTAACAGTAAAAATAGAGATTAGTGATACTATGAAAAATAATTCTTTTGTTTTAATATAATTAAAAAATAAGTGATAATAAAATCCTCCTCCAGTAGAAGATTTATAATTGAAGAAAAATAAGAAAAGTATAAATAAAATTAGACTTAGTAAAAAAATCGTAAAGGATTTTTTAAATAATAAATTTCTATAAATTAATATAAACGGAGTTAAATAAAAAAAAATAACTAAATATGAAAGACCTATTTTTGTAACAAAATTAGTATTTGTATTTATTAAAATATTAAAAAAATGAACATTAAGATAAAAAATATAATAAACCGCAGGGGCTGATAAAATAAGATTAAAAATTAAATAATAAATTAATTTATTATGATTATAATTATTTAAGATTATTTTATAGAAAAAAAATATAGAAAAAATACAATAAATCGGCCTAATATATGATGCACAAGCAATAAAAAAAATATTTAGAAATATATATTTCAATTGGTCATTTTTATTAATATTTTGTATAAATTTTAGGTAATAATAAATTGATGATAGAAAAAAAATAATAGACAAATTTTCACTTCCTGGCCAATATGCCAATGATCTAAAGTATGGTGAAATAAATACAAAACAACTTAAATAAACTAAAACTAATTTATTTTTAGATCCAAATCTTAGTTCTAAACACTTAAAAAACAAGACAGGAATAAGTAAGGACGATGATAGTGAAATAATTCTAGTAATTATTGGATAATCTGAAATATTTAATAAATGAAATATTAAAATAATTACTGGAGAGTGAGCATTTCCATAATCATCATAATTAAAAAGAAAATATAAAATATTATTTTTAATTTCATTTGCAGTATTTGCGTGAATTTTAAAATCATTATACGCTCCACCAGTGGAGTCTTCACCTAATATAAACCCTATTAAGTAGGAAAAAATTAAAAATACAGAAATATAGAAAATATAATTTTTTTTGTTAATTGTATCCATTTTGGATAAATTAAAGATCTAACTTTCTAAGAAACTTTTTAGTTGTTTTGATCTACTTGGATGTTTGAGTTTCCTTAAAGCTTTAGCCTCTATTTGTCTTATTCTTTCTCTAGTTACAGAAAATTGTAATCCAACTTCTTCAAGAGTATGATCTGTATTCATACCTACACCAAACCTCATACGTAAAACTCTTTCCTCTCTAGGTGTTAAAGTTGATAGAATTTTTGTAGTAGCTTCACTTAGATTTGATTTTATAGCTTGCTCTAACGGCGCCAAAGCTTTAGTGTCCTCTATAAAATCTCCTAAACTACTATCTTCTTCATCTCCAACTGGTTTTTCAAGTGAAACCGGTTCTTTTGAGATTTTTAAAACCTTTCTTACTTTTTCAAGAGGCATCCTTAATTTTTTTGCTAATTCTTCTGGGGTTGCTTCTCGTCCGAACTCACTTAAAATCAGTCTTTGAGTTCTAACAATTTTATTTATCGTCTCAATCATATGAACTGGAATTCGTATTGTTCTCGCTTGGTCAGCTATTGACCTTGTAATTGCCTGCCTTATCCACCAAGTCGCATATGTTGAAAACTTATAGCCTCTTCTGTATTCAAATTTGTCCACAGCCTTCATAAGACCTATGTTTCCCTCTTGTATTAAATCTAAAAACTGCAAACCTCTGTTTGTATATTTTTTTGCAATTGAAATTACTAATCTTAAATTTGCTTCGACCATTTCTTTTTTTGCAATTCTTGATTCTTTCTCACCTTTTTGAACTCTACTTACTAATTTTTTATATTCGGATACTGAAATTCCTAATTTATAGCTAATTTCGATGAGTCTCTCTCTTATATTTTTAAATTCATCCTTATTTTTTTGAAAAAATTTTTTCCAGGTTTCGTTAGTATCTAAGAAAGCTTTAAGATTTGGATTAATCTCATTTCCTACATAAAATTTTATAAATTCATCTCTTGTTATTTTACTATTAAGTGCAAGTCTAAGCAAACTACCTTCTAGTGAAATTATTTTTTTATTTTCAAAGTAATGTTTTTGAACTAGTTCTTCTAAAACTGAAGGTGACAATTGAAGGGACTTAATATTTTTTAATATATCTTCGACAATTTTTAAATAATTTTTTTCTTTAGATTTCGAAAAACTAATGGAGTTTAATTCACAATTAAGTTTCTCTTTTTGATACTTAAGTAATTTACTGTATTCTTTTGTTAAAGTTTGTACTGTTTGTAAAACCTTTGGTTTTATTTCTGTTTCCATTGCAGCTAAGGTTGGATTAAACTCGTCATCTTGTGAATCATTTGTCTCTGACTGTTCCTGATTTTCTTCATTTTTTTGCTTTTGATTTGAGCCTGTATCTTCATCCTCCATATAATTCGTATCAATATCAATTATTTCTCTTACTAATATTTCATCTTTTTGAAGTTTATCATTCCAATCAAAAAACTGTTGTGCTGTTATAGGACTTTGAGATAATGCATTTAACATCACATCTTTTCCTGCTTCAATACGTTTTGCAATCGCTATCTCTCCTTCCCTAGATAATAATTCAACACCTCCCATTTCTCTTAGATACATTCTTATAGGATCATCACTTTTTTCTACTGATTTTCCATCTTCCTTAGAGGAGTTTTCTTTCTTTCTTATAACTTTATAATCTGATTTTTTTTCTACTAACGAAATCTTTTCATCAAGTATATGTATTAAAGCCTGATCTAAATTATCTAGTGATAAATTTCTTTTACCAAGTGACTTAAATAATTCTTCATGGGTAATAAAACCTCTGTGGACACCTCTGCCCATTAATCTTGCAAATGATTTTGTAATTATTCTTTCCACAATAAAAAGTTTGGAAGATCTATATAATACTTAATTTGAAAAAATCCACGCTTAAATTCAACTTTTTAATTGATTTTTTGTGTTTTTTTGAGCTCTCTTAGTTCATTAAAAGTTTGCTCACTAAAATCTTTAGAAAATTTTGACTCTAACTCCTCAATTCTTGATTCTAACTCATAGTTTTTAAGATCTCTCTTAACTTCCATAAATAAATCGATAATTTTTTGTTCATCATTTATATATTTATTTATGATGTTTTTTATTGAAGCAAATTTAAAAATTTTGTCAATTAATTGATTATCAATTTCAAGGTCATCTATTTTAAATTTTTTAGAAACTTTTAAATGAGAAAATAACTTCTGTAATATTTGCTTATTTTCATTAGTAAAAAACTTTATATCTTCTAATAAGTTTAAATTATTCTGAAATATAACAATATTTTGTAAAATTATATACAAAAGTGAAAATTCTTTTAACTCTACTGTTGTTAAAGACTTGCTTTCATTAAAATGCTTTTGTGTTTTTTTCAATGTTTTTGTTTTTATACTTTTATAATTTTTATTAAATTTGCTAAGATTTGGTGTAAATAATGAAATTTGTTCTAAAAAATATTCTAAAACATATTTTTTAATAAATTGATCTTTAATATTGCTTGCTATTTCCCTTAGTTTTTTTTCAAAAATTGCCATCGATGATGGATTGTCCTCAGTCTCTTTGTGGTAATGTTCAAAAATAAATTTATGAATTTCAATTTTATTTTTTTTTGTAAATTCAAAAAAATAATCTTTTTTATTTTTATTTACAAAGCTATCTGGATCTTCTCCATCTGGTAAAAAGAGAAATGAAATTTTCTTTTCAGGTCGAAGTTCTTTTATTGAATTTTCTGCTGCTCTAACCGCTGCCTTGTACCCGCTATTGTCACCATCGAAACAAATAACTATTTCATTAAAAAATTGACCTAAAGTTAATATTTGTCTTTCAGTCAAAGAAGTTCCTAAATTTGCAACTACATTATTTATTCCACTCTTGCTTAAACCAACTACATCCATATAGCCTTCTACTAAATATACATAATCAATTTTATTGGATAGCTTTCTTACAAAATCTAAATTGTAAAGATTTGAACCTTTTTTAAAGAACATTGTTTCAGGTGAATTAATATATTTTGCTAAATAATTTTTATCTTTAATTATTCTTCCACCAATTGCAATTGGTTTACCTGAAATATTATTTATTGGAAAAATTATTCTATCTTTAAATCTTTCAACAAAAAGTTTTTTTTTATCATCAAAATAAAATAATCCACTTTCTTCTATATTTTTTTCACTAAATTTCTCTTTTAGTTTTTCATAATAACTTGGATTACTTTCCACATAACCAATCATGAACTTAGATACCTCTTGTTTGGTTAAATTCCTGATTTTTAAATATTGTCTAGCTTCATTCGCTTTTTCGTCTTTTAAAAGACTATCATGATAAAATTTAACATAAGTATTATATATTTCAGAATATTCTTGCCATTTTTTTTCTCTTTCCTCATCTGCTTTTGTAAAAGTATAAGGTTTAATACCAGCAAGATTTGCAAGAGCTTTAACAGCTTCTCCAAATCTTAAATTTTGAGTTTTCATTATAAAATCAAAAATATTGCCATGTTCACTAGTACTAAAACAATGATAAAAACCTTTTTCATCATTTACTGTAAATGAGGGAGTCTTTTCATTTTTAAATGGTGATAATCCTACAAATTCCTTGCCACGTTTTTTTAAAATAACTGTTTTTGAAACCACAGTTGAAACTTTTAATCTTGTTTTTATTTCATCTAAATATTCTTTTGGATATTTCATTTATTAAGAATTTCTTTCAATATTGCGCCTGTTTTAGAAAAATCTAACGTATCATCATAATTTTTTTTTAGTTCTCCCATAATCTTTCCCATATCCTTAATAGATGTAGCGCCTAACTTCTGGATTACATCTTCACATATCTTTTTGGTTTCTTGGTCGTCTAACTGTTTTGGTAGATAATCTGATAAAATTGCAACTTCATTTTCCTCAATTTCTAACAAGTCTTTTCTATTTCCTTTTTTGTAAACTTCTATCGATTCGGTTCTTTGTTTTACCATTTTTTTTAAAAGCTTTTTTATATCATTGTCATCTGTTTCTTTTTTATTTGGACCAGACCTATTACTAATGTCTAGGTCTTTAATGCCAGACAATACTAACCTATAAGTTGATATTTTATTTTTCTCTTTCGATTTTAAAGCATTTTTATAGTCACTTTCGATTTTTTCTCTCAAAGGCATTTTTTTAATCTACTTGATAGATAAATTTCTTCAAAAGAAAAATTTTTATTATTCCACATTACTTATGTTGCGGTAATTAGGGTTTTATTGTATTAACCTTTAACTCATGAGTTGTAATTGAAGAAAAAACACAAAAAAAATAACTCAAAAAAAATCTTAAAGATTAATACAGGCGTCTTAGTTCTTGAAAACAAAACTGTTTTTAAAGGAATTGGAATTGGCTATCAAGGCACAACAACAGGGGAAGTATGTTTCAATACATCATTAACTGGATACCAAGAAATTATTTCTGATCCTTCTTATGCTGGTCAAATAATTAATTTTACATTTCCTCATATAGGTAACGTTGGCACTAACAAAGAAGATCATGAGTCTGATAAAATTTGGACAAGAGGAGTAATTTTAAATTCCGAAATAACAAGCCCTTCAAACTATAGATCATTAATAAATTTAGATATATGGCTTAAAAAACACAAGATTGTTGGCTTAACAGGATTAGATACAAGAAGTTTAACAAATTTTATTAGAGACAAAGGTGCTCCTAAGGGCACAATTTCATTTTCTAAATATGGAAAATTTAATATAAATAAATTAATCAACCTTTCAAATAGGTGGACAGGATTAAATAATCTTGATCTTGCAGAACAAGTTACCACCAAAAAAAATTATGTATGGCATGGTTTTAAAACCTGGAAAAAAGAGGAAGGTTATAGAAAAAGTAAGAAGACATTTTTTAATGTAGTTGCTATAGATTACGGTATAAAAAAAAATATACTAAGATATTTTTCTGACTTTAACTGTAAAGTTAATATAGTTTCGTGCAAAACAAGTGTTGAAAAAATATTAAAATTAAAACCAAATGGCATATTCTTATCTAATGGTCCAGGAGATCCAGCAGCAACTGGAAAATATGCAGTACCAATTATAAAAGATTTAATAAAAAAAAATCTTCCAATTTTTGGAATTTGTCTTGGTCACCAAATACTAGGTTTAGCCTTGGGTGCAAAGACAAAAAAAATGAAGTTAGGCCACAGAGGTGCAAATCATCCAGTAAAAAATCTTATTGAAAATAAAGTTGAAATTACTAGTCAAAATCATGGTTTTGAGATTGTTAAAGAAAATTTACCAAAAAATATTCAGATAACCCATACATCTTTATTTGATAATTCTATTGAAGGTATAAAACTTAAAAATAAACCAGTGTTCTCTGTTCAGTATCATCCAGAGTCAAATCCTGGGCCACAAGATAGTGTTTACCTATTTAAAAATTTTATAACTAGTATGAGTCAAAATGCCAAAAAGAAGAGATCTTAAAAAAATTTTAGTTGTTGGAGCTGGACCAATAGTAATTGGTCAAGCTTGTGAATTTGACTATTCTGGAACACAAGCTTGTAAGGCTCTGAAGGATGAAGGATATAAGGTTATATTAATTAATTCGAACCCAGCAACAATTATGACTGATCCAAATGTTGCCGATAAAACCTATATAGAACCAATAACTTTAGAAATCTTAGAAAAAATAATAATAAAAGAAAAACCTGATGCAATATTACCAACAATGGGAGGACAAACTGCACTTAACCTTGCAATAGAGGCAGAGAAAAAAGGAGTTCTAAAAAAATATAAAATTGAACTTATTGGTGCAAAATCTAAAGCTATAGCAAACGCAGAGGATAGAAAAAAGTTTAGAAAAAATATGTTAGAAATAGGTTTAGATTTACCAAAGTCAATAATTGTAAATAAATTTAAAACTGCTCAAACGGCATTAAAAAAAATTGGTCTACCAGCAATAATAAGGCCTGCATTTACCTTAGGTGGACTAGGTGGAGGTATTGCAAAAAATAAAAAAGATTTTTTTAAAATAGTAAAAAATGGATTACAAGAATCTCCTGTCAAACAAGTCTTGATTGAAGAATGTTTAGAAGGATGGAAAGAATTTGAAATGGAAGTTGTTAGGGACCGAAATGATAATTGTATTATTATTTGCTCAATAGAGAATGTGGATCCGATGGGTGTTCATACTGGAGACTCGGTAACAATTGCGCCAGCTTTGACACTTACAGATAAAGAATATCAAGTAATGAGGAATGCATCTATAGCATGTTTAAGAAAGATTGGTGTTGAGACAGGTGGATCCAATGTTCAATTCGCAATAAACCCAAAAGATGGAAGAATGGTAATAATTGAAATGAATCCAAGAGTTTCAAGATCCTCAGCTTTGGCCTCAAAGGCGACAGGATTTCCAATAGCAAAAATTGCAGCAAAATTAGCTGTCGGATATACTCTTGATGAACTCAAAAACGAAATAACAAAAGTAACTCCTGCTTCATTTGAGCCTACTATTGATTATGTTGTAACAAAAATTCCAAGATTTACTTTTGAAAAATTTTCTCAATCTCCAGCAATTTTAGGTACGTCCATGAAATCAGTTGGTGAAGCAATGGCTATTGGTAGAAATTTTAAAGAGTCTTTTCAAAAAGCTTTGTCATCATTAGAAATTGGACTATCTGGATTAGATAGATTGTTTAATATCAGTAAAAAAGAAATAGAGAAAAAACTCAAAGTCAATATTCCTAATAAATTAATTTTAGTTGCCGAAGCTATAAGAAAGAAAGTATCTTTAAAAAAAATCCAAAAATTATCAGGTATTGATCCGTGGTTTTTAGAACAATTAAAAGAGATTGTGGAAGAAGAGAAAAAGATAATAAGAGAAGGAATACCAAAAAAATTTGAAGATTTTAATAAAGTTAAGTCCATAGGTTTTTCAGACAAAAAAATTGCAGAGCTAACAAAAACCGATGAAAAAACAGTAAGATTAAAAAGAACAGCTCTTAAAGTTTTCCCAGTTTATAAAAAAGTAGATACTTGTGCTGCAGAATTTAAATCTTTTACTCCATATATGTATTCAACTTACCAAAGAAATTTTTCAATTAAAACAGAGTGCGAAGCTCAACCAACCAGAAAGAAAAAAATTATTATTTTAGGTGGAGGACCAAACAGAATAGGACAAGGCATAGAGTTTGACTATTGCTGTTGCCAAGCTAGTTATGCTTTAAAAGAAGATGGCTTTGAGACGATAATGATAAATTGTAATCCTGAGACTGTATCTACGGATTATGATACAAGTGATAGATTATACTTCGAACCTTTAATTGAGGAGTATGTTCATAATATAATTCTAAAAGAGAAAACAAATGGAAGTTTGATTGGAATAATTGCACAATTTGGAGGTCAAACTCCAATAAAGTTAGCAAAGTTTCTTCACGAAAATTCTTTTCCAATAATTGGAACACAGTACTCATCTATTGATTTAGCTGAGGATAGGGACAGATTTAGAAAACTTTTAATTAAATTAGATCTAAAACAAGCAGAAAGTGGAATTGCTAAAACATATAATGAGGCAATAGATATAGCTTTAAAAATTGGTTTACCATTGATGGTACGACCATCGTATGTTTTGGGTGGAAGAGCTATGGAAATAGTTTATGAAAAAAGCCAGTTAAAAGACTTTGTAGTTGAAGCATTCAAGGCTGGAGAAAATAATCCAATTTTAATTGATAAATTTATTAATAATGCAATGGAAGTTGATGTTGATGCTATCTCAGATGGAAAAAATGTTTTTGTTGCAGGTATAATGCAGCATATCGAAGAAGCAGGTATTCATTCAGGTGACTCTGCTTGCTGTTTGCCTCCAGTAGCAATTAAAGCGGATTTGATTAAAGCTATTGAAAATCAAACTAAAAAACTTGCATTGGCCTTAAAAGTTAAAGGTTTTATGAATGTTCAATATGCAATTAAAGATGATGAAATTTTTATTATAGAAGTAAATCCAAGAGCTAGTAGAACTGTGCCGTTTGTCTCAAAGGCTAAAGGAATTCCTTTGGCAAAAATAGCTTCAAGTGTAATGGCTGGAAAGAAATTATCTCAATTTAATTTAAAAAATAAAAATTATAAAATGTATGCGGTTAAAGAAGCAGTTTTTCCTTTTAATAAATTTCCAAATGTAGATGTATTGTTAGGACCTGAAATGAAATCGACTGGTGAAGTAATGGGATTAGATAAAGATTTTGGTTTAGCATACGCGAAAAGCCAAATAGCTGCATCAAATTCTTTACCTACAAAAGGGATGGCTTTTATATCACTTAAAAATAGTCATAAAGAGGAAGGAATTGATTTAGCTAAACAATTATTAAAACTAAATTTTACTCTTTCAGCTACAGAGGGAACTGCGAACTTCATAAGGAAATATGGGATGAAGTGCAAAAAAATTAACAAAGTAAGTGGTGGATCTCCTCATATAGTTGACGTATTAAATTCAAAAAAAATCGCTTTAGTTATAAATACCGGTGGAGGAAAAAGCGAACACCGTCTTCAAGATGCAATTGCTCTTAGGAGGGCAACATTAATAAATAAAGTCCCATACTGCACAAATATGTCAACTGCTCAAGCTTGTTTAAAGGGAATTAGATCTTTAAAGATTAAGAAAATATCTGCAAATCCTATTCAAGAGATTTAATCATTCAACTTTCCAATCAGTTGGAAAAGTAACATAATTTACCTGAAGACATCTTCTCTCTTTTTTTATTTCTTTTTTTTCCATACCATGCCAAGTATTTGGGCCGCTAGTAAAAAAATATCCATAATTATTTTTATAAGGAACGGTTTTAATTTTTTCTAATTTTTCATTATAAAAATCTGTTCCAAGATCTTCGGATTCATTTAACTTATTTACAAATATTAAACCGGATAATAATTTTTCTTTTATGTCACAGTGAGGTTTTAACCAAAAACCTTTCCTGTCACAAATTACCTCAACTCTTACATAAGACTTGGATAAATCTTTATTTATTAATTTTGATAGTGTCTCATGAGTTTTTTTAGATTGTAATTCTTTCACAAACTTAGTGAGATGTGGAAAACTTTCAGTATTTTCTTTTGTTATAAAACATCGAAATTTTATGGCTTTTCCTCCTGATGTGATGCCCTCTCTAAATTCGGGAGCACCCCCATCAATGGCCCTAGTTCCATCATATTCTAAGTTATGCTCATTTATGTCAGCTATATCAGCATTTACAATTTCCTCAATTGCTCCTGTAGACAACGGATCATTATACTCCCAGTGATCAAAAGGAATTGAAGATTTTTTGGATTTATTTGTTATTGATTCAAGAAAAGTCATGTTTATTAATTTTATCCTTTATATATAGTGATACTCTTTTAGTTTCATCTAATTTCTCATAGGTCCAATTCTCTATTCTTAAATTAAGATTTTTTGTGATATTTAGTTTCTCAAATAAGCGATAAAAATCCTGAAATCTTTTATTATCTTTAATTGGTGGCATTTGGGCAATGTATATTGGTTTTCCAGTCAATGCAGCTTCTGAAATCATAGAAGTAGAGTCACATGTAACCACTATATGATTTGCTAGTTGCAAAGATGAGAGATAAGCTTTTTTATCAACTTCTAAAATAACAATTTGATCTTTAAAATAATTTTTTGCCATCTCAATTATTTTTTTAGGTGTCCTTATTGAAGGAATTATTATCACTTGATAATCATTTTGTATAAAATTTTCTTTTACTTGAGAAAAGATCTTATTAACTGAATTATTATCATATTTATAATATTTATTTGGACCTCCAATAATAAATGAAACAATTTTTTTATTTAAGTTTATTTTAGGTTTAAGATAATTTTCGTTAGTGATTAGCTCCTCATTAGTCAAATAATGAACTGCACCTTTTGTTTTCAATATATTTGATCCTGATAGATTGTCGTGTTCTGGTACTATTATAAAGTCAAAATTTTCTGCTGATACTTTTGGATCCTGAATATGAATATTAATAATTTTTTTTTTATATTTTTTTTTCAGATAAATTGAAGGTATTACACTTTTCCTTCCGCATGATATTACAATATTAAACTCATTTTCTAGATCATTTTTAAAAACAAATTTTTTTATCGGTGTTATTTTGGGAGGTAAAAATCCCCATATATTATTAAGTTCAATTTTTTCGTGTATAAATTCTAAGTCTAAAGATTTTGCTAATCCTTCAACTTGGCTAATCATTCCATGCATACCTTCTGTTAATAATAAACCTTTTAATTTAGACATAAATTACTATATAGCTCTCATATGAACCAAAAGCCAACTAAACACACAAAAGTGTTAATAATTGGATCCGGCCCAGCTGGATATACTGCTGCGGTTTATGCGGCGAGAGCAATGTTAAAACCTGTAATGGTTGCTGGAATGGAACCAGGCGGTCAATTAACAACAACAACTGATGTTGAAAATTATCCTGGATTTGCAGAGGTAATTCAAGGACCATGGCTAATGGAGCAAATGAAAGAACAAGCTGAAGCTGTGGGTACTGAAATGATACAAGATCATATATCGTCTGTAAATTTAAAATCTAAACCTTTTGAAGCGATTGGTGATGGAGGACAAAAATATTCTGCTGATACAATAATTATCTCAACAGGAGCACAGGCTAGATGGCTAAATATAGACTCAGAACAAAAATTTAGAGGATTTGGTGTATCAGCATGTGCAACTTGTGATGGTTTTTTCTTTAAAGATAAAACAGTTGCAGTTGTAGGTGGTGGGAATGCTGCTGTGGAGGAAGCAATGTTTCTAACGAAATTTGCATCGAAGGTTAAATTAATACATAGAAGAGACAGCTTAAGAGCAGAAAAAATGCTTCAAAATAAATTGATGGCAAATAAGAAAATAGAAATTGTATGGGATAGTGTAGTTGAAGAAGTAATAGGCGATGAAAATCCAAAAACGGTTAAAGGTTTAAAAATCAAGAACGTAAAAACAAATAAATTAGATGAACTAAAAATAGATGGACTTTTTATTGCAATAGGTCACGATCCAGCAACACATTTATTTAAAGATCAATTAAACATGGATAAAGAAGGATATCTAGTAACCAAAGCAGACTCAACTGAAACAAATATTCCTGGTGTGTTTGCCGCAGGGGATGTCAAAGATAAAGTTTTTAGGCAAGCTGTTACTGCGGCTGGAATGGGATGCATGGCTGCTCTTGAAGCTGAGAAACATCTTTCCCATAACTAAAATCTAAGATGACTGAAAAAGTATTAGTAACCGGCGTAAGTGGATGGATTGCAAAGCACACAACAATAGATTTATTAAATAAAGGATACGAAGTTTTAGGAACTGTAAGAAATAATAATTTAATTGACCAAACTAAAGAAACTATAAGTAAATACGCTCCAATAGAAAAACTCAAATTTATTGAATTAGATCTATTAAAAGATGAGGGATGGAACGAAGCTGCAAAAGGATGCAAATATATAATGCATATAGCATCTCCATTTCCAATGAAAGTTTCAAATAATAGAAATCTTTTATTGCCAGTTGCTGTAGATGGAACTTTAAGAGTTTTAAATGCTGGTTTAAATGCTGGTGTAGAACAAATAATTAAAACTTCTTCTATAGTCGCAATGTTTAGAAAACCAAATAGAAGTAATCCTTATTCATTTGGAGAAAGTGATTGGACTGATGAAAATTGGATAGAAGGCGTTAACGACTATTTTTTATCAAAAACAAAAGCAGAAAGAACTGCTTGGGAATTCATGGAAAGTAAGGGATTAAAAAATAAATTAACAACAATCAATCCTGGTGGTGTTTTTGGTGATGCACTAGATAAAAAAGGAGGCACATCAATAGAATATGTAAGACAATTTATGGCAGGAAAATTTCCAGGCGCACCTAAATTTGCAGTATTAATTTCTGATGTTAAAGATATAGCAAGAGCACATGTTGCCTGCATTGGAAATAGTAAAGCTGGTGGCAGAAGATTGATTGTAGGAAAAGAAGTAAAAAAATTAGTTGAGTTATCTCAATTAATGGCTGAAGCAATGCCTGAATATGCAAAAAAGCTACCAAAAAAAGAACTACCAAATTTTATGGTTAAATTAATTAGTTATATAGACTCCAGTGCTAAAATGATGATTCCTGATCTTGAGTTTGTAATGCAAACTGATGTATCATACGCCGAAGATATACTTGGTTTTAAGTTTAAACCAGCAAAGGGCTGTATATCTGAAAATGCTAGATCAGTAGTTAGACTGGGCCTAGTTTAGAGCTAATTCAGCTATTTCATTAGACTCAAAAATAGTTTTCTTTAGGTTTTCACTTGCGACTTTTATCATTACTTTTGCAACTTTTTCGGATTGAATTGGCCTCATTTTCTTTAATGGTCCTAAAAGTAATGGTGAAAAAATTTTAAAGAAAAATATTCCCACTTCTTCTCCTGGCCTTTTTTCTTTCCTATTTCCAACCAAAAATGATGGTCTCATTATCCCAAGAATTGAAAAATTTAGTTTTATTAATTCCTCTTCCACCTGACCTTTATTCTTTAGATAAGCGCTTGAACTTTTAGAGTCAGCAAAACCTGATGAGACATAAAAAAAAGAATTAATTGAATTTGATTTTGCAATTTTAGCAATTTCCACAGGAATATCATATTCAATTCTCCTATATTCATCTTTATCAGGTGTATTTTTTTTTGTAGTTCCAATACAAAAAAAACAATCATCACCGTTTATATCTTCTTTATGGTTTGATAAATTTTTAAAATCTGTATTAATTATTTCTATTTTAGAAGTTTTAATCTCAGAAGTTGATCGGACAAATAATTTAATTTTTTCGTAATTACTATTTTTATTCATTAATCTAACTAGATGGCTACCTACTAGACCTGATGATCCAAATACTAGCGCTGTTTTCATCAGCTATTTAAATTTTCACAAAAAGTTTTTATTCTATCCATTGCTACTTTGAGTTTTTCCATAGAAGTTGCATATGAAATTCTAAAATATCCATCCAATCCAAATGCTGAGCCTTGAACAACTGCAACATTAGCCTTTATCAAAAGTTGTTCAACAAAATCTGCATCTGTTTTCAATTTTGTTTTCTTATTCAATAATTTTTTACAATTTGGAAAAACATAAAAAGCTCCATTTGGCTTAACACAACTTAAACCCTTTATTTTATTTAAAGAAGATACGACAAAATCTCTTCTTTTCTTAAAAGCATTTGATCTCTCAGATATAAAATCTTGATTTCCATTTAAAGCTTCAACAGCTGCTGCTTGACTTATGGAAGATGTATTTGATGTAGATTGTGACTGAACCTTCCCCATAGCTTTAATTAATTCTTTTGGACCAGCAGCATAACCTATTCTCCAGCCAGTCATTGCGTATGATTTACTTACTCCATTTAATGCTAAAGTTCTATCTTTAAGTTTAGATACTTGTGCAATAGTAAAAAAATTAAAATTATCATAACGAATGTGCTCGTAAATATCATCACTCAGTATATGAATTTTTTTATTTTTTATTAATATTTTTGATAATTCTTCTATTTCGTCTTTTGTATACCCTGCTCCTGTTGGATTAGATGGAGAATTTAAAATCAACCATTTAGTTTTTTTTGAAATAGCTTTTTTTAATTTTTTAGGAGTAATTTTAAAACCATCACTCTCATTGCATTTAATTATTTTAGGTTTTCCTCCAGCTAGTAAAACCATATCAGGATAAGAAACCCAAAATGGAGCTGGTATTATTACTTCATCACCTTTGTTCAGTGTAGCCACAAAGGCATTAAAAAGAACTTGTTTTGCTCCTGTTCCAACTGTTACTTGCTCAGTTGAATAAACCAAATTATTTTCTCTCTTAAACTTATCAACAATTGCTTTCTTTAAGGCTGGAGTTCCATCTACTGCTGTATATTTAGTATCTCCATCTTTTATTGCTTTAATGCCAGCGTCTTTAATGTTGTCTGGTGTATCAAAATCAGGCTCTCCTTGACCTAGGCCTATCACATCTACACCTGCTGCTTTTAATTCCCTTGCCTTTTGGCTAACAGCAATTGTAGCTGATGGCTTAATTCTTTTTAAAGTATCTGATATTATGCTCATTGAAAAAATATATTATTAAAATACTCTAATTATATGCAAAATACATATCAAGATTTAATTACAGATATTCAAAGTAAAAATCCTGAAATAAATGGAAAACTTGAAGGTGGCAAAAAATTTGTTATCAAATCAGATTTTAAACCTGCCGGTGACCAGCCTGAAGCAATTAAAAAACTCGTAAGTAGTGCAAAAAAAGGTGAATTTAATCAAGTTTTATTAGGCGTAACTGGATCAGGAAAAACTTTTACAATGGCAAAAGTAATTGAGGAAACCAATAGACCAGCTTTGATTTTAGCTCCCAATAAAACTTTAGCAGCTCAACTTTATGGTGAGATGAAAACTTTTTTTCCAGACAATGCTGTTGAGTATTTTGTCTCTTACTACGATTACTATACCCCTGAAGCTTATGTACCACGTTCAGATACCTATATTGAAAAAGAAGCATCTATAAATGAACAAATAGATAGGATGAGACACTCTGCAACGAGATCTCTACTTGAGAGAGATGATGTTTTAATTGTAGCAAGTGTCTCTTGCATTTACGGACTGGGATCAGTCGAAGCATATAGTAAAATGACTTTAACACTTCAAAAAAATTATGATTATAATAGAGAGCAAATTATTAAGTCACTTGTAAATTTACAATATAAAAGAAATGATCAAAACTTTTATAGAGGAACTTTTAGAGCAAGAGGGGAATATTTAGAAATCTTCCCATCACATTTAGAAGACAGAGCATGGAGACTAAATTTATTTGGAGACAAACTAGAAAAAATAGAAGAGTTTGATCCATTAACTGGGGATCAAGTAAGAGATTTAAATTTAATAAAAATTTACGCTAATAGTCACTATATAACTCCAAAGCCAACTATTGAACAAGCAATTATAAATATAAGAAAAGAATTAGAAGCAACATTAAAAAAACATAAAGCAGAAAATAAATTATTAGAAGCTCAAAGATTAGAGGAGAGAACTAAGTTTGATTTAGAAATGATAGAGGCTACAGGTTCATGCGCAGGCATTGAAAACTACTCAAGATTTTTATCAGGAAGAAAGCCTGGGGAACCTCCACCAACATTATTTGAGTATTTTCCTGATAATACTTTAATCTTTGTTGATGAATGTCATGTGACTGTTCCGCAACTTAATGGAATGTTTAAAGGTGATAGATCTAGGAAAAGCACTTTAGCAGAATATGGATTTAGATTGCCTTCTTGCATGGACAATAGACCTCTTAAATTTGAAGAATGGGATATGATGAGAACTCAAACAATTTTTGTATCTGCTACTCCTGGTCCATGGGAATTGGAGCAAACAGATGGAAAATTTATCGACCAAGTAATTAGACCAACTGGTCTAATTGATCCGCCAGTAGAAATTAGACCTGCTAAACACCAAGTAGATGATCTTATGCAAGCATGTAAAGAAACTATTGAAAAAAATAATAGAGTACTTGTAACAACTCTTACAAAAAAAATGGCAGAAGATTTAACTGAATATCTGCATGAAAACGGCATCAAGGTTAGATATCTTCATTCAGATATAGACACACTTGAAAGAATAGAAATTATGAGAGACTTAAGATTGGGTGTTTTTGATGTTTTAGTTGGAATTAATCTTTTAAGAGAAGGTTTAGATATACCTGAGTGTGCCTTAGTTGGTATATTAGATGCAGATAAAGAAGGTTTTTTAAGATCTGAAACATCCTTAATACAAACAATTGGAAGAGCAGCAAGAAATCTAGATGGTAAAGTAATTCTTTATGCAGATAAAGAAACAAAAAGTATTAAAAAAGCAATAGAGGAAACAGATAGAAGAAGAGGAATACAGCTAGCTTATAACAAAAAAAATAAAATAAGTGCCACAACGGTAAAGAAAGAAATAAATGATGTACTAGAAAGTGTTTACGAGAAAGACTATGTTAAAATTGGAACAGGTTCAAATATTGGAGGTAATCTCAAAAAACACCTAAAAGCTTTAAATAAAAAAATGAAAGAGTCTGCAACAAATTTAGAGTTCGAAGAGGCTGCAAAAATAAGAGATGAAATAAGAAAACTTGAAAGTACAGAATTAGAGATTACACTTAATCCTAAATTAAAAAAATACAGCAAAAATAATAAAATGTATCCTAAAGGTAGATCCACAATGGGTATGCCCGGTACCAGAGCCCAAAAAGGTAAAAAGAAATGGAAGCAAATAAAATAATTATTACAGGTGGAGCAACCAGAATAGGTGCTGCAATTGCAGAAAAATTATCTGGTCCAAGAAAAGAAATAATAATTCATTTTAATAAATCGAAGTTAAAAGCCGAAAATTTAAAAAAAAAATTATCAAAAAAAGGAACTAAAGTTTATTTGATTAAAGGTGATCTTAGTGTTGAAAAAGATGTTAACAAAATTGTGAAATTTTCTAAATCTAAATTAAAATACTTTGATTGTTTAATTAATAATGCATCATTATTTGAAAATGATAAAATTGAAAATTTTACAACGGACAGTTGGGGCAAACATTTAAGAACGAATTTAAGAACACCAGCACTTTTATCAAAAGAGTTTGCTAAAAATATTAGAGGAAAAAATAATAATATTATTAATATTATCGATCAGAGAGTTTTTAAATTAACTCCACATTTTTTTTCATACACTATAAGTAAAACGGGCCTTTATACTCTCACGAAGACTAGCGCTATGAGTCTTGCTCCAAATATACGAGTCAATGGTATAGCTCCAGGTCCTACAATCAAGAATAAAAGGCAATCTGAAAAACACTTCAAGAGACAATACATGGCAACACCTTTGAGAAGACAAGTAGATGTAGAACAAATCTGTAATGCAGTTGACTTTTTTATTAAAAATAGATCTATTACAGGACAGGTAATTTCCGTTGATAGCGGTCAAAGTTTAAACTGGCAAACACCAGATATAATGCGAGGAAAGGAATGAAAAAATATTTAGGTCTAGTTTTAATTAGTTTGTTATTATGTACCAATGTTTATGCATCAAAGGAAAGCATAAAAAAAGATGGTTTTATAATACCGACAAATAAATGGAAAGATAAAATTGAAATTGAAGAAAAATTTGAAGTAAAAAATCCTAAAGATAAAATAATAATAATTTACAATCATGGTTCCAGTGTAAATGATGTTAAATCAAAAGATTGTTTCTGGATTCGAGAGCTTAGGAATTGGACCCAATTAGCAGGACAAAAAATTAATGATAAAGAAATTATGGTTTATATTCATTGTCAGGGCCAACTTGAAGGCGATTTAGGTGCTAAATTAGGAAAAATAGGAATGTGGATGAAAAAATGGGAAGGTCCTTATCCAGGTACCTCAAAAATGGATCGAAGAGTTGAGGGTAATTTGGAAGTTGTTAAAAAATTTGTTAACTTAGGCGTACCAAAGAAACAAATTTTTATATCTGGTCACTCTTGTGGTGGATGGGCAACATTAAGATTTACAGCAAAATATATGAGCGAAGTGGGTGGAGGCATATCATTACTGCCTGCATGTTTTTGGAATTTATCAAAAAAATATAAAGTAAAAAAAGTTGGCTATGAAAAAGCTATGGAAAAATTTCATAAAAAGTATCCTGGTATGGCTCAGTGGAGACAAGATCAGATTGATATAATTATAAAGGGAAATGCACCAATTTTAATTTTCACTCATCCGCTGGATCATTATGAGGGATTAACTTCTGATTGGATGGATAATGTTCCTAACTTTCAAAGAATTGTAATTTCTGAAAATAAAAAAATTAACGGAAAAAGTTGTAATACAGCTGGATCAGATTGGCAAGAGCCATTAAATGAAGGTCATATTATCAACAAAGCAGATTGCTTTATGCATTATTATCCACTTATTAAAGAATATATTGCTTCAAGAATGAAATAAATGAAAAAAAATAACCTTAAAATAGTTAAGCTTCAGAAATCTCTATTTAATTACGAAAAAAAAGTAATTATCAACGAATTAATATTAAGCCTTAAACTTGGATATTATGATTTCGAAAAAGAGAAACCTCAAAAAGTTAAATTTAGCTTAGAAGCAAACTACCTAGATAAAAAACCTACAAACGATAAAGATTTAAAATCAATTGTGAACTATGACAAACTAGTAAGGCTTGTCAAAAAACTTACAAAAAATAAACACTATAATTTTTTAGAAACTTTAGCTGAGGATGTTTTTGACGAATTATTTAAAGATAAAAGAATAGATAAAATTACCCTTCAAATAGAAAAAATGGAGATAATGAAAGACTGTTCATCTGTTGGTATTCAAATTTCTAAAAAAAGAAGCCATGGTAAGCTCTGATAGCGGAAAAGAAGTAATTAAAAAAGAAATCCCATTGGTACCTAAACTGCCCGGTGTTTATAGGATGTTAAATTCAAATAACGAGGTTCTGTATGTTGGAAAGGCAAAAAACCTACCTAATAGACTTAAGAGTTATGTATCTGAAAAGAGTCACATAATAAGAACTGAGAGAATGTTGTCTCAAACTAAAAAATTAGAGATAACAACTACATCAAATGAAAGTGAAGCCCTACTTTTAGAGGCAAATTTGATCAAAAAATTTAAACCAAGATTTAATATTTTACTAAGAGATGATAAATCTTTTCCATTCATTTTTATTGGAAATCAAGACAAGTGGTCGCAAATAAAAAGACACAGAGGAAAAAAAAATAGAGAAGGTTTCTTTTTTGGACCTTTTGCGTCTGCAGGATCAGCCAATTGGACAATTAAAATGATACAGAAAATTTTTCAGTTAAGAGTTTGTGACGATACTGTATTTAAAAATAGACAAAGACCATGCATTTTATATCAAATTAAGAGGTGCTCAGCACCATGTGTGGGCTATGTTAATGATAAAGACTATAAAAAATCTGTTGAGGACGCTATAGAATTTGTATCTGGAAAATCTAGAAAAATTCAAAAAAATCTCTCTAGTGAGATGGAAAAAGCAAGTGAAGATTTAGACTTTGAAAAAGCTGCTATATTAAGAGATAGAATTAAATCTCTAAATATAATTCAATCATCACAAAGAATTAACGAAGCAAATTTAGTAGAGGCAGATGTAATTGCTGGGTATAAGGAGTCTGGAAAAACTTGCATTCAAATATTTTTTTACCGATCAAAACAAAACTGGGGTAATCAAGCTTTTTTTCCAAAACACGACCCAGATGATAGTCTTAAAGATATAATTAATTCTTTTGTTTCACAGTTTTATGAAAACAAAACTGTACCGAGTTCAATAATTTTAAGCGAGGATATAAAAGAAAAAGAATTAATAGAAAAAACTTTAACTAAAAAAGAAGGTAAACAAATTAATATTTCAGTTGCAAAAAAAGGTTCTAAATTAAAAGTGGTTAAACAAGCAATCAAAAATGCTAAAGATAGCCTGAACAGGAAACTTTATGAAAGTCAAAATAATAAAGAATTGTTTGAAGAAGTTTCACAGAAATTTAGACTTGAGTCTAATATTAATTTAATTGAAGTTTATGACAATAGCCATATTCAAGGAACAAATAGTGTTGGTGCTTTAATCGCATTTGGAGACGAAGGTTTTATTAAAAAAAGATACAGAAAATTTAATATTAGAATTAAGAAGAATGAGCAGGATGATTATGGAATGCTTAGAGAGGTTCTTAATAGAAGATTCAAAAGAGCGTTACAAGAAAAAGATAATTATTTAACAATGCCTGATTTATTGCTTATTGATGGCGGTAAAGGTCAATATTCAGTTGCGAGAGAGGCTGTTAATGAATTAGGACTTCATGATATTCCAATTATCGCAATAGCTAAAGGTAAATTTAGAAATAGTGGGAATGAAACATTTTTTCACAACGGTAGAGAATATAAATTTGAGAAAAATGATCCAACCCTCTTCTTTCTACAAAGATTAAGAGATGAGGCACATAGGTTTGCAATAAGTGCGCATAGGGCAAAGAGAAAACGTGGACTGAGCAAATCGTTGTTAGATCAAATCGAGGGAATTGGCTCTATTAGAAAAAGATCTTTATTAAATCACTTTGGGTCTGCTAGGGCTGTAGAATCTGCAAGTTTGGATGAAATTAAATCTGTTGATGGTGTTGAGGACAAAGTAGCTAAAAAAATATATAACTTTTTTCACGAATGAAAATTAAAATACCTAATTATCTTACCATTGGAAGAATAGTAATAGTGCCTATATTTGTTCTGGCCTTTTATCTTCCAGGTTTTTATGGTGATATAGTACCTTTTATATTATTTGTTTTAGCATCATTTACAGATTTCTTAGATGGTCTTCTTGCAAGAATGTACAAGGAGGAATCAAAATTGGGTGAACTCTTAGATCCAATTGCAGATAAAATTATAGTTGCTGCCGCTCTTATTCTATTAGTAATGGATCAAACAATTAAGGGTTTTGAAGTGATCGCAGCAATAATCATTCTTACTAGAGAGATACTTATATCTGGCCTTAGGGAATTTTTAGCAGTAGGAAAAATAAGTATGCCTGTATCTAGTTTAGCAAAATTGAAGACATTTTTACAAATGTTTGCAATTAGTATTTTACTAACTGGAGAAACTGGAAACAAAATTATAAATTTTCAAGATTATAATGCACAAACTATAGGAATAATATTGCTATGGTTATCAGCATTCTTAACTCTTTATACTGGTTACGACTACTTAAGAAAAGGTATAGATCATGCTATTTCTGAGGACAACAAAAATTAGGCAGCTTTTTTTTTACGCACCAATTTATCGTAGCTTTCAGACAAATCTAAAATTAAATTACATACTTCGTATTGATGTTTCGAAATAGTTGATACAGGTGTAATTTCCGCGGCAGTACCAGTTAAAAAACACCCAACAAATTTTGAAATTTCATTAAGTTTGATTTTTCTCTCAACAACTTTTATATTTTTTGATTTTGCAATTTCAATTACTGTTCTTCTCGTAATGCCATCTAAAAAGGAGTCTGGAATTGGCGTATGAAGTTCTCCATTAGTATCTTTAAAAAATATATTAGCTCCAGTAGCTTCTGCAACATTACCTTCATGATCCAGCATTAGGGAGTCTGTATAGCCTTGTTTTTCAGCTTCATGTTTTGACAAAGTGCAAATCATATAAAGTCCTGATGCTTTTGTGTCCCATGGTATAGAGTCTGGAGATGGTCTTCTCCAATTTGAAACGTTTAATTTGATTCCTTGAGTTTTAAGTTTTGGGTCGAAGTATGTACCCCACTCCCATGTAGCAATAGCCATATGAATTTTTGTTTGTTGTGCAGATATTGCCATCATTTCACTTCCTCGCCAGGCAAAAGGTCTTACATAACCATTTAGCACGTTTTGAACAGTTACAATCTTTTTCGTAGCTAAATTAATTTCCTCTTTTGAATATGGCAAATCTATTCCCATTCTTTTTGCAGAGTGAAATAGTCTATCTGTATGTTCCGTTAACTTAAATATTTCTCCGTCATAAACTCTCAATCCTTCGAATACACAACTAGCATAGTGCATTCCATGGCTAAGGACATGAAATTTAGCATCCCTCCAGTCAATTAGTTCATTATTGAACCATATTTTACCGTCTCTTTTATCATAAGGAATCATAAGATTTTTTTTTTTAAAAAAATATCTTTGTATGTATAATATGTCAATATAACTTACCAATATGAAACAGCTTCTATACCTTAAAGATGAACAATTAAAACATTTTATAGAGAAAATTTTTATGGGTTATAGAGAAACCTTTGCAGATGCAAAAAAAATTTTAAATAACTACTCAATTGGTGTGGCTCACCATAAAGCCTTGCATTTAATTTCTTTATATGAGGGCATCTCAATATCGGAACTTTTAAAAAAACTCAAAGTTACTAAACAGAGTCTAAACAGAGTGCTTAAAGATTTAATAAAAATAAATGCAATAGAATTTAAAAAGGATAATAAAGATACAAGAATTAAACATATATATCTTAGTGACAAGGGTACACAAATATATGAGGAAATTTTTATCGTTCAAAAGAAAAGAATTTATAAAGCACTAATTAATTCTACTTCAAAAGAAGTATTGAATTTCGATAATGTTTTAAAAAAAATAATAAATGAATAATTTTGATACACATATTCTTGTTGTAGACGATGATGAAGAAATAAGAGAATTGGTAAAAGAATATTTAAAAAAAAATAAGTATTTAGTAACTACCGCAAAAGATGCAGAGGATGCACAAAATAAAGTTAGATTTGTTAAGTTTGATTTAATTATCTTAGATATAATGATGCCTGGTAAAAGTGGTTTAGAATTTACCAGAGATAATAAAAACCATTTAAATACTCCAATTATATTATTAACAGCAAAAGGTGAGCCTGCTGAAAGAGTTACAGGCCTTGAGATAGGTGCTGATGACTATCTGGCAAAACCATTTGAGCCAAAAGAGTTAATATTAAGGATAAATAATATTCTTAACAAAACAAAAACTAAATTTACAAAAAGGCTTATTGAATTTGGTGACGTAAAAATTGATTTAAATAAATTAATTATTAAAAAAAATAGCGTTGAATATAAAATAAATAATACAGAAAAATCAATTTTAGAGGAAATGATTAATTCTCCAGGAAAAATTTTTTCAAGACAAAATATATCATCAATTATTAATATTGAGAAAGAAAGATCAATTGATGTTATTATTACTAGATTAAGAAAAAAAATTGAGAGTAATCCAAAAAAATCAAAATACTTACAAACAATAAGAGGTGAAGGATATGTCCTTTGGATTGAGTAAGTTTTTAAAAAATATTTTACCTAAGCAACTATTTTATAGAGGTTTACTAATTGTTGCTTTACCAATTATTATTTTACAATTTACAATCTCAATAGTTTTTTTTGATAGCTTATGGATAAAAACTAACAAAGGTATGACTAGAGCTCTAGTAGCGGAGGTAAAAACTTTTATGCAAGCATACGATCAAGAGGAGACTAATAAAGAAATGGTAATTAAATTATATGAGGAGAATTTAGAATTTAAAATAAATTTAGAAAAAAATTTAATTATGCCTGAAAAATTGAAAGAAAGGTGGTTCAGTCCTGTTGATAGATCTTTGAGAAGAGAACTTAAATCAAAAGGATTTGATTATTGGTTCAACACAACAAGTTACAAAAAAAATATTGATTTAAAAGTTAAGTATAAAGATGGCTATTTTCAATTTTATATTCCAAGAGATAGATTGACAAGCAGTTCTGTAAGATTGTTTGGGTTATGGATTACTGTTCCAGCTTTATTAATAATATCTA
>CACDFC010000007.1 GCA_902552035.1 uncultured Pelagibacteraceae bacterium
TTGTTGAAAAATCTAAGTAAGGCAGACATTACCTCATTAGTAAATTTTAGTCTTTTACGTGAGTATTTTGAAAAAAATAACCTAAAAGTAAAAGAAATTGTATCTCAGAAATTTTTTCTAGAAAGAATGGGTATAATTGAAAGGGCCAATATATTAAAAGAAAAAATGAATAGAACTGAATTAGATTATATGTCTTCAACTCTTAAAAGACTTTTAGATAAAGAATTGATGGGTGAATTATTTAAAGTAATATTTGCCTATAAAAGTAAAGAAAATAATTTTTTAGGTTTTAAGTAATGTTTCGTTCAAAAAAACTTTTAAAATATAAAAAAATTAGTCACTTTTTTTTTAACAAAAATGGGGGCTATTCTAAAGGTATATATAAAAGTTTAAATTGTGGAGTTGGATCCCTAGACAATAAAATCAATATTGTTAAAAATTTAAAATTTGTATCTAATAAAGTAGGCGCATCTTATAAAAATATGGTTTTATTAAATCAAGTTCATAGTAATAAATTTTTCTTTTTAGGTAAAAAATTCAAAAATTTCTCTAAAAAATTGAAAGGCGATGGTTTAATTACAAAGGAAAGAAAAATTATTTTAGGCATACTTACTGCAGACTGCGCCCCTGTATTAATTTACGATAGTAAATTGAATATCATAGCTGCTATTCATGCTGGGTGGAAAGGTGCTTACAAGGGCATTGTAAAAAAAGTAATTAGGTATTTATATAATTGTGGAAGCGAATCAAAAAACCTGGTCGCAGCTATAGGTCCATGCATATCCCAACAAAGTTATGAAATTAAGAAAGATTTTAAATTAAAGTTTTTAAAACAAAGTAAAAAAAATGAAATTTTTTTTAAAAAATTTAAAAAAAAAACATATTTTAGCCTAAATATGTATATTTATTATCAATTGAAAACTTTAGGATTAAAAAAAATCGATATTATAAAAAAAAATACTTATAACCCAAAAAATTACTTATTTAGTGCGAGAAGATCTATACATAAAAAAGAAAATGATTATGGTAGAAATATTTCAATAATTATGATTAATTAGGTTATCTCAATGAAATTGCTTACTGGAAATAGTAACAAAAATCTCAGTCAAAAAATATCTAAGTTCCTGAAAAATAGACTTGTAAACTCAAGTATAAGAAAATTTTCAGATGGAGAAATTTATATCGAAATTAATGAAAATATAAGAGGTAATAGCATATTTATTATTCAGTCTGTATCTTCACCAGCTAATGATAATCTAATGGAATTATTGCTATGTATAGATGCCTTAAAAAGATCCTCAGCAAAAAATATCACTGCTGTAATCCCATACTTTGGGTATGCAAGACAAGATAGAAAAGTTGTACCAAGAACATCTATCTCAGCAAAATTAGTTTCTAACCTCATAACTAAAGCTGGAGCTGATAGAATTGTAACAGTAGATCTTCATTCAGGACAGATACAGGGATTTTTTGACATACCTGTAGATAATTTATTTGCTACTCCAATTTTTGCTAGACATGCTAGAAAAAAAATTAAGAAAAAAAATGTTATATGTGTAGCGCCGGATGTTGGTGGAACAGCAAGAGCGAGAGCATTGGGTAAAATGTTAAATGTTGGACTAGCTATAGTAGATAAAAGAAGACCATCTCCTGGAAAATCAGAGGTTATGAATATTATTGGAAATGTTAAAGGCAAAGTCTGCTTGATAGTAGATGATATAATCGACTCTGGTGGAACGATTGTAAATGCTGCAAAAGCACTTGTAGAAAGAGGCGCTCAAGAGGTACACGTTTATGTTACTCACGGAGTATTAAGTGGTGATGCCGTGGAAAAAATTAAGAAATCAAAAATCAAAAACTTAGTCATCACTGATACAATAGATAATGTAAATAAAGTAAAAAAAGCTAAAAATATAGAGGTATTAACAATTTCGAATTTAGTTGGAGAGGCAATTAAAAGAATTTCTAACTCTACGTCAGTATCTGATTTATTTAAATAACTCTTGTAAAATTTGGATACATAAGATAAAAAACTTCACTTTATGAATTCATTACAAGCAACAACAAGAAATACCACCACAAAAGGTCAGGTCGATCAACTTAGAAAAAATGGAGAAGTGCCTGCAATCGTTTATGGTGGAAAAGAAAAAAATCAAAAAATTTCATTGTCAAAAAAAGAAATCAAATTTTTGATTGAAAAAGAAAATTTTTTATCAAATGTATTATCTCTTAAATTAGATGGAAAAGAGCAAAATGTTTTACCAAGAGAAGTTGCATTTGATACAGTAAGCGATGAACCGATCCATATAGATTTTGTAAGGATAGTAAAAGGTTCAAGAATTATATTAGAAATTCCTGTGAAGTTTATTAATAATGATAAATCGCCAGGATTGAAAAGAGGTGGAGTTTTAAATATAGTTAGAAGAAAGGTAGAATTAAGGTGTCCTACAGAAAATATTCCAAAAGAGTTAGTGGTTGATTTAGATAACCTAGATATTGGAGCTAGCATAAAAATCTCCTCAATTAATCTCCCAGAAAACGTTGTGCCTACAATACAAGGAAGGGACTTTGTTGTAGCTACAGTAGCTGCACCAACTATCGTTAAAGAACCTGAAAAACCCGCAGAAGAAGGAGCGGCGGAAGGTGCTGAGGCCGCTACTGCAGAAGGTGCAGAAGGTACTGCTGAAACATCATCAGATACAAAAACAACTGGTGAAGAAAAACCTAAAGACAAGGATAAAAAAGAAGAAAGTAAAGGCTCTGGAGAAAAAAAATAAAATTATCGTGTATAATTTAAATCAATAATCATTAAATATGCTACTCTTTGTGGGTCTCGGAAACCCAACACCTAACAGTCAAAATAATAGACATAATATTGGATTTAAAATCATTGATGCAATTAATCAAAAATATTCTCTTTCAAAACAAAAACCGAAGTTTAAAGGATTGTTAACAACCGGCAATATAGCTGATAAAAAAATTTATGCTATTAAACCTCTAACATTTATGAATAATTCTGGAATATGCATTAGAGAACTACTAGAGTATTTTAAAATTGAAGCAGAAAATGTGATTGTTTTTCATGATGATCTTGATGTTGATGTTGGAAAAATAAAAACAAAATTTGGAGGCTCAAGTGCTGGACACAACGGTATTGCTTCAATAGATAAATTTATTGGTAAAGATTATTCTAGAGTAAGAGTTGGCATCGGTAAACCTGAAAAGAAAATTTCTGTTTCTGATCATGTGCTTAATGATTTTAATGAGGATGAAGAAGAACAATTAAATAAATTAACAGTAAACATAATAGAGTCTATAACAATCTTACTCGACAAAAAGCTAGATTTATTTTCTAGTGTTGTAAATAATAAATAAATGGGTTTTAAGTGCGGTATAGTTGGTTTGCCTAATGTTGGTAAATCTACACTGTTTAATGCTCTAACAAATTCAAGTAAAGCACAGGCTGCAAATTTTCCTTTTTGTACAATAGATCCAAATATAGGTATGGTTCCACTTAAAGATAACAGATTAGATAATCTAGCTCATATATCAAAATCAAAAAAAAAAATTTATACTTCTATATCATTTGTAGATATAGCAGGCCTGGTAAAAGGAGCATCAAAAGGAGAAGGTTTAGGTAATAAATTTTTATCTCATATAAGAGAAGTTGATACAATTGTTCATATGATTAGATGTTTTGATTCCAACGATATTCAAAACGTAAATCCTGATGTTAATCCAATAAGAGATCTCGAAATAGTTGAGACAGAAATGAAACTATCTGACTTAGAGTCTATCCAAAAAAGATTAGATAAGAAAAATAAAAAAAATATAACCGAGGATGAGATTAAATTACTAGATACTGCAAATAGTTTAATAAATAATGATGAAAATATTGATAATTTAAATAATTTTTTCAGTCCACAGCAAATAAAATTAAGCGGGCTTTTATCAATAAAGCCAAAATTATATGTCTGCAATGTTGATGAAAAAAGTATCTCTAATGGTAATTCGTATACAGAAATGTTTTTTAAGAAATATGATACAACTAACACAATTATTATTTCAGCTGATATAGAGAATCAAATAAACCAATTGGAGTTATTAGAGAGAAAAAATTATATGGATATGATTAAAATGAAAGATACTGGACTTGATAACTTAGTTAAAAAAGGATACTCACTTTTAAATTTGAATACATTTTTTACTTCTGGACCTGAAGAATCAAGAGCATGGACAATTAAAAAAGGTACTTTGGCACCAGAAGCAGCAGGAACTATTCATACTGATTTTCAAAAAGGTTTTATAAGAGCTGAGACTGTATCATATGAAGATTTTATAGATAATAAAGGTTGGGTGGAATCAAAAAATAACGGAAAAATGAGGCTCGAGGGCAAGGAATATATAGTAAAAGATGGAGATATATTAAACTTTCGTTTCAATACGTGACCAAATTCTTTTCATACTGAAATAAACTAACACTGTAATTATTAATAAATAAATCAAAGCTCTAAAACCTAATTTGTGTCTTTGCTCTAAAGTAGGTTCTGCAGCCCAAGCTAAAAAAGTAGTTACATCTTTTGCCATCTGCTCATTGGAAGCTTTTGTTCCATCAATATATTCCACTAAGTCCTCTGACAAAGGATTAGACATTTTTATTTTATTACCAGCCATATAAGTGTTGTAATATACACCGTCATCTAATGTCATGCCTGCTGGTGGTTCATCATATCCAAGCAAAACTGAATAAATATAATCCGCTCCCCCTTTTCTTGCTTTAACTAAAACCGACATATCTGGTGGGTAAGCACCTCCATTTGCAGCTGTAGCGGCTTGTTCATTAGGATAAGGACCAACAAAATTATCTGATAATCTAGCAGGTCTTGTAAACATTTCGCCGTCACTATCAGGGCCATCTGTAACTTCATAATTTGATGCTATTATTTTTGCTTGCTCTACCGAAAACTCAGGACCGCCAGTTTCTGCCAAATTTCTATAAGTTAAATATTTCATTGAATGGCATGCCGCACATACCTCTGAATATACTTGATATCCCCTTTGTAATGATGCTCTGTCGAATTTACCAAAAAACCCTTTGAAACTCCAACCAGGACTTAAAGGTTTTGCTGCTTTTTCTGCAGCAGTTAAACTAGTAATTAAGGATAAAATTGCAATAAATGAAAAAATAACCTTCAATCTAATTTTCATATTTTTTTTTTATCGCTCTTTACAAACGAAGGTTGAACTGAACCACCCAATACTGGATCTGTAATACTTGTGGGTATTTCTAATGGTTTCTCCAAGCGTCCAAGTATTGGCAAAATAACTAAAAAATGTATGAAATAATATGCAGTTCCAACTCTTGCAACCAATAAATAAATACCCTCGGCTGGCATGGCTCCAACATAACCAAGTATTAAAACGTCAGCAATTAAGAACCAATAAAATTGTTTATAAAGTGGTCTAAAAATTGTTGATCTAACTTTAGAAGTATCAAGCCAAGGCAAAATTATTAAAACAAAAATCGCAGAAAACATTGCTATTACTCCAAGAAGTTTGTCTGGTACAGATCTTAAAATTGCGTAGAAAGGTAAGAGATACCATTCCGGAACAATATGAGCTGGTGTAACCAAGGGATTAGCTTCTATATAATTGTCTGCGTGTCCGAGAATATTCGGAGAATAAAATACGAATAAAGCAAAAATTATTAAAAATATTAATAAAGCAAATAAATCTTTTATTACTATATATGGATGAAACGGAACTGTATCTTTTGATGGTTTTTTTAAATCTATTCCTATTGGATTATTGTTGCCAGGTACATGAAGCGCCCAAATGTGGAGTACAACAAGGCCCAAAATTAAAAAAGGAATTAGGTAATGCAAGCTAAAAAATCTTGTTAAAGTTGGGTTATCTACAGAATAACCGCCCCAAAGCCAAGTTACAACACTTTCGCCAACAAGTGGAATTGCGCTGAATAAATTTGTAATAACTGTTGCTCCCCAAAAACTCATTTGACCCCAAGGTAAAACATAACCCATGAATGCAGCTGCCATCATTAAAACATAAATTATCATACCAAGAATCCAAATCATTTCTCTTGGTGATTTATAAGAACCATAATAAAGCGATCTGAAAATATGAATATATACAGCTAAGAAAAACATTGAAGCACCATTTGCATGCACATATCTTATTAGCCATCCATAATTTACATTACGCATTATATGTTCAACACTACCAAATGCTAGATCTGCATGGGCAACATAATGCATCGCAAGTATCAAACCAGTTATAATTTGAGTGATTAAACAAAAAGTTAATATTCCACCAAAAGTCCACCAGTAGTTTAAATTTTTGGGCGTAGGGTAGTCTGTTAAATGATTTGCGAGCGTTAGCAAAGGTAAACGGTCGTTAAACCATTTTCCAAATTTAGATGACGGAGTATAATTATGTTCGCTCATTTTTATATATTATCCAATTTTAATTGTATCGCTATTTAGGAATTCGTACTTTGGTACTTCCATGTTAGTTGGTGCTGGTCCCTTTCTAATTCTTCCAGAAGTATCATAATGTGATCCATGACATGGACAAAACCAACCTCCATATTCTCCTTTATCACTTAGTGGAACACATCCAAGATGTGTACAAACTCCAAGCATTACTAACCACTCTGGATTTTTAGCTCTATCTTCATCTTTTTCAGGATGTTTTAAATCTTTTATATCTACAGACCTTGCTTTGTTTATTTCTTCTTCGGTTCTTCTTTTAATAAAAACTGGTTTTCCTCTCCATAAAACTGTAATTGATTGTCCTGGTTCTACTGAACTAACATCTACCTCTGTGCTTGCTAACGCCTTCACTGAAGCATCTGGATTCATTTGGTCAATTAACGGCCAAGCAGCCGCTCCTACCCCCACTGCTCCTGTTGCTGCAGTGACAGTAAGTAAAAAATCTCTTCTTTTCGGTTTTTTTATGTCGGTCATGACTAATGTTATATTTATTATTTTATATATGATTTACATAGTATAAAAAAAATATATTTCTATAGTAAGAATGACACATAATGAAAGCATAATTGTACCCAAAATCGCACTTTATGAGCCTGATATTCCTCAAAATACTGCTGCAATAATAAGAACTTGTTCATGTTTGGGGGCAATTCTAGAGATAATTGAACCATGTGGATTTTTATTGAGCGATAAAAGGTTTAAAAGAGTTGTAATGGATTATATGGATTTTAAAAAAATAAAATTTTATAAAAGCTCAAATGAATTTTTTGACCAAAAAAAGAATAGTAGAATCATTCTAATGACCACGAAGGCAAAAAAAATTTATACTACTTTTAATTTTAAAAAAAACGATACTATTTTATTTGGAAGAGAAAGTGCTGGTGTTCCAAAAAAAATTCATGAATATATTAATTTCAAATTAAAAATTCCTATGTCAAAAACCAAAAGATCTTTAAATGTAGCTACATCAGTAGCTATTGTTCTTGCAGAAAATTTAAGACAAACAAATTATAATTTATGAACGAAGAAATAAAAAAAAAAATAGTAAAAAATTGGTTTAAAATTTTACAAAATGTCATTTGTTTAGAGATAGAAGAACTTGAAGGTAAAAAAAAAATCTTTAAATCAAAAAGCTGGTTAAGAGGAAAAAATAAAAATGAAGGTGGAGGAGAATTTAGAATTTTAGAAAATGGTAAAATATTCGACAAAGTTGGAGTAAATTTTTCAGAGGTTTACGGTAAGTTTTCAAAAGAGTTCAAAAATAAAATTCCAGGAACAAATAAAAACCCAAAATTTTGGGCCTCTGGGATATCTGTTGTAATGCATACAAAAAACCCCAATGTACCTGCCATGCATTTTAATACTAGATATATTTTTACCTCCTATGGATGGTTCGGTGGAGGTATGGATATTACGCCTTGTAAAAAAGATCAAAAGCTTAAAAAATGGTATCATAAAGAATTAAAGTATATGTGTGATCAACATAATAAAGATTATTATAAAGATTATAAAAAATGGTGTGATGAATATTTTTATTTACCTCATAGAAAAGAAATGAGAGGAATAGGGGGCATATTTTTTGATTATAAAAAAAATAATTGGGAGAAAGATTTTGCTTTTGTAAGAGATGTAGGAATTACTTTTAAAAATATTTTTAAACAAATAATATTAAAAAAACAAAAAATTAAATGGAATAATAGAGACAAAGAAATGCAATACCTTAAAAGAGGAAGATATGTAGAATTTAATTTGTTATATGACAGAGGAACAAAATTTGGACTCAAAACTGGTGGAAACGTTGAAGGAATATTAATGTCACTTCCACCCCTAGCAAAATGGAAATAAATCGAAACAAATGGACAAAGAACCAATAACAATTCAAGGTATTGAAAAAATTAAAAAAGAATTAATTTACTTAAAAGAAAAAAAAAGACCGGAGATTGTATCTGCAATTGCTGAGGCTAGATCTCATGGAGATTTAAAAGAAAATGCTGAGTATCATGCTGCTAAAGAACAGCAATCTCATAATGAGGGAAGGATACAACAAATTGAAGATATTATTGCAAGAGCAAACGTTATTGATGTTACAAAAATTAATAACGATGGAAAAATTATTTTTGGATCATCAGTATTTCTTCAAAATTTAGATACAAACGAAAAAATTAGTTACAAAATTGTAGGTAAAGATGAGGCTGATCTAAATCAAAAACTTATTTATTACAAATCTCCAATAGGAAAAGGTCTTATTGGCAAAAATAAAAAAGATTTAGTCGAAATTTCTACTCCAGCAGGGACCAAGAATTTTGAAATTATTGATGTAAAATATATTTAATTTCTTGCTATTTTTTCAATTTGTTTTTTTGAAATATTAAAATTGTTTTCAATCCAAATATTTTCGATTTCTTTTAGCTTTCTGCCTAACTCAATGCCCTCTTTTAAATTAAATTCTTCAATTAAATTTTGTGCTTTAATTGGAAATTCTGGCTTAGATTTTGAGATAAACATGTCTATCAAATTTACCAGTTTTTTGTCTAAATTTTTTGAAGTATAAAGTTTAAAGTTTATTACGTCTAATAAATGTTGTTTTCCATGAAAATATAATATTTTCCAAAGATTATTTTCAGAAAAAAATTTTTTATCATTATTTTGTGAAATAAAATTCTTGATAAAATTTATTCTTTTCTTTGCTTCGTTTGAAATATTAAATTTGTAGAAGAAATAATCTACGTTGTTAGAATTATCTACAATCATTAAGGACAAAAGAAATATAAAATCTTGTCTAAAGATATTTTTTTGAGCGTATTTATTTAAATTTTTAAATATCTTGATATTTATTAGTTGTGGAAAAACAAGCAATAATATTTCAAGAGAAAAGTCATCTTTTGAAAGTTTTAAGAAACCCTCTGACAAAATAATTTTTTTTAATTCATCAAGCAATCTTTCATTTGATAAGTTTTTTATTCCAACAATATTTTGTTTTATAATTTTTTTAATATTTTGCTCATGATCGTTATTGCTATAATTTAAAAAAAATCTTATGTATCTCAATATCCTTAGATAATCTTCTTTAATTCTTAAATTTGCATCACCAATAAACTTTATGTTACCGTTTTTTAAATCATCTACCCCATTAAATGGATCAAAAAGATTACCATCTAAGTCTGCATATATAGAGTTAAAGGTAAAATCCCTTCTTAACGCATCCTCTTTCCAATTTTTAGAAAATTCAACTTCTGCATGACGTCCATCTGTATTAATATCTTTTCTTAAAGATGTAATTTCAAACTTTCTCTGGTTTATAATAGCTGTAATTGTTCCATGCTTAATTCCTGTCTCAAAAAAATTTATTTGATTCTTCTTCAAAGCTAATATTGTTTCTTCAGGCCTTATATTTGTTGATAGATCAATATCATCAACTTTTTCATTATTTAAAATTTTTCTGATACAACCACCAACATACCTTATTTCACTATCTGACGAAAAATTTGAAATTGCGTCAAATACTTTTTTAACCTCTGGTTGATTTTTAAGCTTTTCAAACTCGAGATGATTTTGATTTGTGATTTTTTTTTTAACAAAAAATTTTTTTAAAATATTTTTCATAACTGGCTGGGGCGCTAGGATTCGAACCTAGGAATGGCGGTACCAAAAACCGCTGCCTTACCACTTGGCTACGCCCCAAAATTAAATTCATATATCATAAAAAAAAAAATTTATATAGTTTTAGATAAAATACACCAGTAGTTATTATATGTTTTTTTCATTTTTCTCAGGCCGCTCAATGCGTCTTTTTTATTATTAAAAAAACCTATCAATGTTGATCCAGAACCTGTCATTCTTGCAAATTTAATACCGGGCAATTTTAACAATTTTTTTTTGATATTTATTAAAATTGGGTACTGTTTAAAAGCAATTGGCTCTAGATCGTTTTGAAGCCTTATTAAATTGGATATTTTTAAAGAATTTTTATTAATATTTTGAAAATTTGATTTTGAATAAAATTTAATATCTCTATAAATTTCCTTTGTTGAACACCCAAACTTTGGTTTTATCAAAATCAAATTTGACCTGAATTTTTTATTAGATTTTATTAATTTATTTTTACTGTTTAAAAGGCTAGTTTTGATGTCTAAACCAAATAGCACATCTGATCCTATTTTTTTACAGATTTGATATTTTTGTTTCAAATTAACATTAAATTGATTTATTTTAATTAAGTAATTCAATATTGTTGAAGCATTAATTGACCCTCCACCTAAACCAGATTTTTGTGGTATATTTTTTTTTATTTTAATCAAATATTTTTTATTTTTGAGTAATTTTTTATTATCTAAAATTTCAAGTAATTTTGTTACAGTATTTTTTTTCGGGATCTTCTTTGAGAATTCACCATTAAAAATTACCTCGTGTTTTTTGTGATCTGACTGTTTTATATGTATTTCATCATATAGATTTATAAAACATATAAGTGTTTCTATTTTATGAATTTTTTTTAATTTTTTTAAAACTCTTAATGATAAATTTATCTTTGCATAGGATTTGAGACTTACAAAATTCATAAATTTGATTTATCAGGTCCGTAAATTAATTTTTTTTGAATGTCCTTTTTCATTTCTTCTTTTGTATCCTTAAGTTTTAAAACGCTATTCCAAAAATACTTTGCCTGTAATTTTCTATCTAGCATCCATAGTATATCTCCATAGTGGTCATTAACAATTGGGTCATCGGGCATGAGTTGTACAGCTTGTATTAAAAATTTTTCTGCATTAACATAGTCGCCAATTAAGTAATAACCCCAACCAACTGAGTCTATAATATATGGATCATTTTTTTTTTGCTCATAGGCTCTATTCAGCATATCAACTGCCTTTTCAATATTTAATTTTCTTTCCAACCAACTGTAGGCTAAATAATTCAATACGTGAGGTTCTTCTGGATAAACTTCCAATGATTTTAGTAAGTCTATGTCAGATAAATTATATTTTTCAATTCTCTCATAGCTGCCTCCTCTTTTATATAATACATCTGCATAAGTATTAGATTCAGGATCGACCTTTGGCAAAACTAAAGAATAATATAAGATTGATTTTTCGTACTTTTTAAATTTTTTATAAATATTTCCCATATCATATAAAATTTTTAAATTAGGTTCTTTAATTTTTTTAAAATTACTTTCAATAAATTCAAGTGATTGATCCTCACCTATCTGTTCAGCTATAATCTGACCAGTTTTTTTTATTTTATACCAGTTATATACTTCATCACTCTTATTAATTTTACGAAGTGCTTTTTTTGCTAAATTATAATTTTCATTTAAAAAATAATTTTCAGCTAAAAGAGAATGGTTGAAATGAAACTTAGGATTTAAATAATCTGCAATCTGTAAATAGAAATTTGATTTTTTAAATATATCTTCAGAGGAATATAAGTTTGCAATTAAATAAAAAAATTCACCTAATAAATCACCTTCATTTTGACATGAGAAATAATTATTAATTTTTGTAAAATTAGATTCCTCTATCCATTTTTTTAATTGAAGAATTAATAAGCCGCTGTTAATAGGATCCATATCCTCAGTAACCTGCCTAACATCGTCATATCTATTATTTTGAATTAAATAACTTATATAAAAAAATAAATATCTTGAGTAATCACCTTCTCCAGGATCAATAACGTTAAGGAATAAAGCTTTTGATTTTTGAGAGTTTAAATAACAATGTTGAAATGCATTTGTAATAATACTAAGTTTTCCAAAATTTTCTTTGTTATTTTTTATTATTCTTTCTATGAAAAGTTTATTGTAGCTTTTAATAGTTTTAAATATGATAAATTCATATGTCCCTTCTTCGTGATATTTTTCTAGTTCCTCTAAAATTACATTAGCATTATTAAATTTCTTATTTCTAATAGAGTCTAATATAAGTAATAATTGAGCTTCAAAAAATTCAGCACTTTTTTTGCCCTTAGAATATTTAATTTGAGTAATAGCCTTAGATACCTGTCCATTTTCAACTAGCGAAAATAAATATTGTTTTAAAAATTTATCATGCTCATTTAATATAAATTTTGATGAGTTGAAAAACTTTAGAGATTTTTCATTGTCATAGTTGTTATAAGACAACATTGCAGAAAAATAATTTGACAAATACCTCTGGTTGAATTCAGAGTTAATGTTCACTTTGGAAAAGCCAATATTTTGATATAAAATAGTAAAGATAATAATTAAAATTCTAAATACCATAATTTATATTATGATGTTAGAAGATATAAATCAAAATGACAAATTAAGCCTAAGTTAAACAATTATGAAAGAAATAGAGTACATATTTGAAAATAAACCGATAAATAGAATCATTACTAAACCAAAAGTAGAAGATAAAATAGACCTATTAGAAAAATTAAAAACGAAAATTCAAAATATTGATAATTGTGAATTAAAATCTCAAGCCAAAAAATTAGTTTTTGGTGATGGTAATCCCAATAGTGAATTAATGATCGTAGGAGAAGGTCCTGGAGAAAAAGAAGATCAAATGGGAAAGCCTTTTGTTGGTGACGCCGGAACACTTTTAAACAAAATGTTAAAGGCAATAGATATTGAGAGAGAGAAAATATATATAACTAATGTTGTTAATTTTAGACCACCTAATAATAGGAAACCAGAACCTGCAGAGATAACAAGATATTCAGAATTTTTAAAAACACATGTATCAATTATAAATCCGAAAATATTAGTTTTGATGGGAAGTACAGCTATGGAGTCTTTGTTTGGATCAAAAATTAAAATATCTAAAGAGAGAGGTATTTGGAAGGAATTAATTGTTAATAATAAAAAATATCTTGTAATGATAACTTTCCATCCTGCTTATTTACTTAGACAACCTGACCAAAAAAGATATTCATGGGCTGATTTAAAAGAAATAAGAAAAAAAATTGACTCATTGCAATTAAATATTTGAAATGAAAATTTCCATAGCTGGAGTTGATGAAGTAGGTAGAGGAAGTTTAATCGGACCTGTATATGCAGCAGCTGTTATTTTTAAAAATAATATTGATAAAAAAAAGATAAGAGACTCTAAAAAATTGACAAAAAAAAACCGTGAAATATTAGAAAAATATATAAAAAAAAATTCTTATTGGTCTATTGGATATGCATCATTAAAGGAGATTGAAAAATTAAATATTTTGAATGCTAGTTTATTAGCTATGAAAAGAGCAATCAAAAAGTTAAATATAAAACCTTCGAGTGTTTTAATTGATGGAAATAAAGCCCCAAAAATAGAAAATTATAATTTAAAATCTGTGGTAAAAGGTGATGAGAAAATACCTGAAATTTCAGCTGCGTCTATAATTGCAAAGGTAGCGAGAGATAGATTAATTAGAAAATTATCGAAAAAATTTAATAAATATAAGTGGGATAAAAATGCAGGTTACGGCACTAAGCATCATTTAAGAGCAATAAAGAAATTTGGTGTTACCATATATCATCGCAAAACTTTTGGTCCTATACACAATATATTGAGTCCTAATAAAATAAGATAACAAGAAGAGACCATTTTTTTCAATCTATAGTTGACGCAGAATCTACGCTGGAGTCTAATTGTATTTTTAAAAATGATTACAAAAAATCTTAATAATAAAATCATCAACGGAGATAGTCTTAAAGAATTAAAAAAAATTCCAGATGAAACATTCGACTTAATTTTTGCAGACCCACCCTATAATTTACAATTACAAAATAGTTTGATTAGACCCGACAGATCAAAAGTTAAAGCGGTAAATGAAAAATGGGACCAATTTGATAGCTTTAAGACATACGATAAATTTACGAATGACTGGTTAATCGAGTGTAAAAGAGTATTGAAGAAAAATGGATCAATTTGGGTGATTGGAAGCTATCATAATATATTTAGAGTTGGTAAAGCAATTCAAGATTTGGGCTTTTGGATTTTAAATGATGTAATCTGGAATAAAAACAATCCAATGCCAAACTTCAGAGGTACCAGATTTACTAACGCCCATGAAACATTAATTTGGGCTTCTAAAAGTAAAAATTCAAAATATACTTTCAACTATCAATCAATGAAGTCATTTAATGATGATTTACAAATGAGATCCACTTGGAATTTGCCGATATGTAATGGCAAAGAAAGATTAAAAAAAAATGGCATAAAAGTTCATTCAACACAAAAACCAGAATCGTTGCTTCATAGAATTATTTTAGCTTCTTCAAATAAAAATGATTTTATATTAGATCCTTTTTTAGGATCGGGAACAACAGCTGTAGTTTCTAAGAAACTAGATAGATCCTATTATGGAATTGAAAAAGAAAAAATATATTACGAAGCTGCTAAGAAAAGATTAAGAAGTACAAATGTAATTCAAAATGAATATTTAGATACACTTCAAAATAATAAATCTAAACCTAGAATTCCTTTTGGTTCGTTGATTGAATTGGGAGTGATTAAACCTGGAATAGAAATTTATGATGGCAAGAAAGAAATTTATGCAAAGGTAATGGTTGATGGAAGTATCAAATATAAAAAAAATGAAGGATCAATCCATAAGGTAGCAGCTCAAATATTAGGATCTGAAAGTTGTAATGGTTGGACTTTTTGGCATTATCAGTCAGGTAATAGCTTAAAGCCAATTGATGATCTCAGACAACGTTTAAGACCAAAAAACTAGTTGTTATAAATTTTCCCCAAGTAACTTTCTAAAAAATTTTTATTTTTTGATAGATGTTTTAAAAAAATATTCCTAAAAAAAACGTTGAATGGATTTGAAAGATGAAAGGCAAAATGATTTAATGAAGATCGAAAGTTTATTTGCTTAGTTCTCAAAATCCTATTTTTGTAGTAATCTGACGAATTACTCTTTAAATCATTAAAAAGTTCGTTTGCAGATTCTATTGATTGCGATGCACCTTGTGCAAATGAGGGTGGAAACGAATAAAATGCATCCCCAGTTAAAAAAATACTATTTGATTGAGGAATTTGAAATTTTTTACTTACAAAAATTGGAAAGCATTTAATTTTTTTAACTTGCTCAACTAAATTCAGATTTGATTTTGAAGAAATCTGATTTAACAGGTTGTTTATAAATGTGTTATCATTAAATAAATTCTTATTTGCCATTTCTTCTTGAATTAATTCTTTTCTAATAATTGAGATAAAATTGAATTCTTTACTTTGGTTTATTGGATAAATTACAAAGTGAAAGTTTGGTCCTAGATATACTGAAATGTCAGAATTTTCGAAGTTTTTTATATTTCCCCTTAGGGCAATTGAATTAAAATAATTTGGCAAACCTTTTTCTTTAAATAAGATCTGTTTAGTTTTTGAATAAACACCATCTGCAGCAACTAAAAAATCAAAGTTCTCATTTTCGTTATCTCTAAAATGTAACGATAATTTATCTTTTATTTTAATATCAACAAGATCTGAATTAAAAAATAACTTTTGAGAAGAAATATTTTCTAAAAGGATTTCGATAAGTTTTGATCTTTTTAAAGTTGTGTACCTATGACTATGGTTGTTAAAAGCGGAGATATCAATGTCACATATTTTTTTTGAGTTTTTTGCATCAAAAAAATTAACTTTTTTTGGAAAAAAAACATCATTAGCATTTATTTTTTGAAAACCTATTTTATTTAGTAGATTGATGCTATTTACTGACAATTGTATGCCATATCCATCTGATAAATCCAAGGAGCCTTTTTTTTCAAAAATTTTATAAGAGTAAGATTTATCTTTCTCCAGAAGATTGGCAAAAAACAAACCTGAAATTCCTGCACCTATTATTGCAACCTTTTTCATTAATATCTCATAATTGAATTAAAAATTTTCTTTGTGAAAGATGGTAAAATATAATTCTTAAGATCATTTTTACCTATCAGAAAACTATTATTAAAGTATTTATTCTTTTTAATTTTATTAATTGTAATCCTCATATCCATATTTGATATTTTAATATTAATACTTTTATTAAAAGAGGATTTAAACTTATTTTGATCAATTTCTTTCATTGGAAAAATTAATAAATTTTTTAAAAAATTAAATTTATTATTTTTAATAAGCAAATATTTATTATTATTTTCATAAATTTCTGCTTCAAAATATTTTACTTTATTAAATTTATTTTTTGATTTTATTTCAAAATCATTTTTTTTATATGCTGTACAGATTTTGTTAACTGGACACCCATGACATAACGGATCTTTAGGTTTGCAAATTAAAGCCCCAATTTCCATTATAGCTTGTGCATAATCACTTGGTCGATTAGATTTTCCAAATAAAGATTTTTTTTTATGCAAATTATCTTTATTAATTTCTTTTTCACTTTTTAAATAAAAAACTCTTTTTAAAATTCTTTCAACATTTCCATCAAGTGGAATATATTGTTTATTAAATGCTATTGCCATTATTGCAGTTGAAGTGTATTCGCCTATTCCTGGTAAACTTTTTAAATTTTCAATATTGTTCGGTAATCTACCATTAAAATCTTTAATAATTTTTTGTGCAGTTTTTTTTAAATTTCTTGCTCTAGAATAATATCCAAGTCCTTCCCAGCATTTCATAAGTTTTTTATCTCTTGTCTTAGCTAGTGTATTTAAGTTTGGAATTTTTTTTATAAAATTATCAAAAAAAGGTATTACTGTTTTTACCTGTGTTTGCTGTAACATTATCTCACTAACAAGAGTATAATATTCTTTTTGCTTATTTGTTAAATGTTTCCTCCAAGGTAAATTTCTCTTGTTATTATCGTACCATTTCAGAATTTCTTTTGTTATACTTTGACTATTCATATGAAATTTAAAAATAATATTAAGCTTAGATATAAAACCATTCAAGGATTAAGATCTTTTAAAGATGTTTTGCCGCCAAAAATCAAAAGAATAATAATTAATAAAGGTGAAATATATTCAAAAACCTTGGATAATTGGAGATATCTTGTTGGAAATGATTTTTTTAAAATTTGTTATCCAAATTCTTTTAAGAAGTCTAATAAAGTTGTGAGTAATACACTGGCAATTATGGTTAAAAGAGGTCATGAAATTGATTTGGAGTATTCAAAAAAAGAAATAATTAATAAAATAAACACTTTTTTTGGATACAAAGTTGTAGAAAAAATTAGGATTACAACTTTTGAAGGTGAAATAGAAAATAATAAAGAAAAAAAAAATACTGTGACAAAAAATAAATTCAAAAAAAAAATTTACGATGTTAAAAATGACATGATAAAAAATTCATTATTAGAACTAACAAAAGTTTACAAAAAAAAATGAGGAAAATAATTTATATTTTATTTTTTGTTATTGGGTTGTGTTCTATAAACCTTAAAGCGGAAATAATACCGATCACTGAAGGACAACATTCTTCAAAAATAAAAATGATTGTCTATGAGTCTTTAACTTGTGGTCATTGCGCAGATTTTCATAAAAATGTTTACCCTTTATTAAAAAATAATTTTATAGATAAAGGATTGCTTGAAATTGAATTTAGAAATTTCCCATTAGATATGGCGGCATTAAATGCAGCAAAAATTGCACATTGTAATAATGATGGAAATTCCGATGTATTGCATTATCTTTTCGAAAATCACAATAAATGGGTAAAGGGAAGTACTATAGAAGACCTAAACAATAATTTAAAAAAATTACTTAAAGATTCTAGTTTTAGTTTAAATTTTGAGGAATGTTTAAATAATAAAAAGACAGAAGACCACATTTTAGAAGATCGAATCGAAGGAGCTAAGACTTTTAAAGTAGAAGCTACACCAACACTAATTATATCAGGCAAAAAGTTCGAAAAAGCTTTAACTTATAAAAATTTGAAAAAATATTTAGAAAAACTGATATAACTTTGTGAATGGAGTTTAAAAAAATCCAACTTTTAGGATTTAAATCATTTGCTGAAAAAACAAACTTTCTTATCGAAAAAGGTTTAACAGGTATTGTTGGACCAAACGGCTGTGGAAAATCAAATATAGTTGAATCGTTAAGATGGTGCATGGGCGAAACATCTGCCAAAAGTATGAGAGGATCAGGAATGGAAGATGTAATTTTTTCGGGTACTTCTAACAAACCATCTAAAAATATTGCTGAAGTATCTATAAACTTATTTAATAATAACAATGAAGGACCTCATCAATATAAGGATCTTGAAGAAATAGAAGTTAGAAGAAAAATTGAAAAAGATAAAGGTTCTAAATTTTATATAAATGATAAAGAGGTAAGGGCTAAAGATGCTCAAATGTTTTTTGCTGATTTATCAACTGGTGCACACTCTCCTTCTATTATTAGTCAAGGACGAATAGGAGGTTTGGTAACAGCTAAACCAGCAGATAGACGTGCAATTTTAGAGGAGGCAGCAGGAATTGCAGGACTCCATGTGAGAAGACATGAGGCTGAACTAAGATTAAGTGCAGCAGAAAATAACTTAAAAAGAGCAGATGAACTTAGAAAGCAACAGGAAAAACAACTTTCAAATCTCCAAAAACAAGCAGAAGAAGCAACAAAATATAAGATTATTTCTGAAGAAATCAAAAAAATAGAAGCTGGGTTATACTATTTAAGACTAAAAGATATTGATGAAGAAATCAAGATTGAAAACGAGATAAACAATGAGGCAGATAATGAAGTAAAAAATTTTGGAAATAAATTATATAATCTTGAAAATAAAATTAATACTGCTACAGAAAAAGTAACACCGATAAGAGAAAAAAATATAGAGAATCTATCGAAAATTCAAAGACTTAACTTAGAAATCAAAAGTATTGATGACGAAAATGAAAGAATTAATCTTGATATTGCTAATATTAAAAATTCTTTAAATACCATCGATGAAGATATCGATAGAGAAAAAAGTATTGTTATAGACGCTAATTCAAATGAAAAAAGACTGAGAGAGGAAAAGACCGAACTGATAGAAATTGACTCAAAATATTATGAGACTGAAAAAAAATCTAAAGAGGATCTTGATAATTCCAAGAATAAACTGAAAAATGAGCAAGAGAAGGTGGATGAAATTTTAAATGCTTTAAGCTCAGAAAATATTAAAAAAAATTTGCAAATTTTAAATGATTTAAGGTCTGAATTAGATAAATTAAAAGGATTAATCAAAGAAAACAACCTAGAAGAAGCATTTAATCTTCTTGAAAATTGTAAAATTAATTTATCTTTTTTAATTCAAAATATTAAACTAGATGAAGATAATGATAAAATTCTAAAAGTTGGAAAAAAAAATGAATTAATTAAAAGCTTACAAGAAGAATATGCAGATTTTTACAGCAAAAATCAATCTATCAAAAAAGAGTCTATTAAAAGAAATGAAAGAATTAAAACAATTGAAAAAGAGATAGAAAGTTGGAAAAAACTTCTTATTAATTCTGAAAAAATGGTAATACAATTAACTGAAAGAAAAAATAAATTACTTTCAAATTTAAATATACTAGAAAAACAGCCCCAATCTCAGGCAGAAAAAAAAGGTCAAATTACAGAAAATTTAAGAATTTCAGAAAATGAAAAAGTTGAAAATGAAAAACTTATACAAGAACTAGATACTCAAATTGATCAGTTACGAATAGATTTGAGCAATACAAAAGATAGTTCAATTGAAATTAGGGAAAGAAAAGCAAGCTCAAGTGCAACAATTGAAGGGCTTAACAAGAGACGTGGCGATCTATTAGATAGAGTTCAAGAAGACCTTACATTAAATGAGGATAACCTGCTTGAATTTTCAAATTTAGAAAAAGAGGATGAATTTCCAGATGCAGTTTCACAGGAAGAACTTTTAGATAAAAAAAAGCGAGACCGAGATAAACTCGGATCTGTAAACTTAAAAGCAGATGAAGAAACATCAAAATATGAAAATGAAATTAAAAAGATGGAGCAAGATCGACAAGATTTAGCTACAGCTATAATTAAACTAAAAGAAGGCATTACCGAGCTAAATCAAAAAGGAAGAGAAAAGTTATTAGAGGCATTTGAAAAAGTAAATAGAAAATTTAACGAAGTTTATACAAAATTATTTAATGGAGGTAATGCTAAACTAGAGTTAGTTGACTCAGATGACCCTCTTGATGCAGGTTTAGAAATGTTGGTAAGTCCACCTGGAAAAAGACTTCAATCAATAACTTTGCTATCTGGAGGAGAACAGGCCTTAACAGCATTGTCATTAATTTTTGCAGTTTTTTTAACCAATCCAGCTCCCATATGTGTTCTTGATGAAGTTGATGCTCCACTTGATGATGCCAATGTTACAAGGTTTTGTAATTTACTAGATGAACTTACAAAAATTACGTCTACAAAGTTTATTATTGTAACTCATCATGCTTTAACAATGTCAAAAATGGATAGACTTTATGGTGTAACAATGCCCCAAAAAGGCATAAGCCAGTTAGTAGCTGTTGATTTACAGAAAGCTGAAAGTATGGTTGCGTAACAAATGCCAAATGACCCTTTTAAAACTCGCTTAAAAATTGCAAAAAATAAAATAAAACTAAAGAATACTAGCGAAAAAAATGGTCAAAATTCAAGTTTAGGGGTTGCATTTAAAATGAGCACTGAATTGGTCTCTGCAGTAGCTGTTGGGACAATTATTGGGTTTATTTTAGACAATTGGTTTGGTACTAAACCATGGTTAATTTTAATATTTTTTTTTGTGGGAGTTGTTGCAGGAATTATGAACGTAATTAAATCGGCAAAAAAAATGCAAAAGTAAGGATAATATGGCAGCTAATCCAATGTACCAATTCAATGTTTACAGAATTGGTCCCGAAATAAAAATTGGAGAAATAGATATCTCCTTTACGAATGCGAGTTTATTTATGGTAATAAGCTCTATAGCAATTATGATAGTTTTTAATCTGGGATCAAGAAAAAATTCCTTAATACCGAATAAACTTCAATTAATATCTGAGCTAAGCTATTCATTTGTCTCAAAAATGATAAGCGATACTGCGGGATCAAAAGCTAAGCCTTACTTTTCTTTCATATTTTCCTTATTTATGTTTGTTCTTTTCTGTAATATGTTTGGGATGATCCCATACTCATTTACTGTTACCAGCCATATAATAGTAACTTTTGTTTTAGCAGCATTTATATTTATAGGCGTTACTGTAATAGGTTTTATAAAACATGGATTTGGATATCTAAAACTATTTGTACCAAGTGGAGTTCCAATAGTTCTATTACCATTGATTGTGGTTATTGAAATTATTTCTTATTTGAGTAGACCAATAAGTCTTTCTGTAAGATTATTTGCTAATATGATGGCCGGACATACAATGATGAAAGTATTCGGTGGCTTTGTTGTAAGCCTAGGAATAATAGGTGGTTGGCTTCCACTTAGTTTTTCAGTTGCATTAACAGGATTGGAGATACTGGTTGCTTTTCTTCAGGCCTATGTTTTTGCAATTTTAACATGCATCTATTTAAATGATGCATTAAATTTACACCATTAAAAAAAAGGAGGAGATAATGGAATTAGAAGCAGCAAAAATGATTGGCGCAGGTTTAGCAGCTATTGCTTTAGCAGGTGCTGGTGTTGGTATTGGGATAATATTTGGAAATTATCTTTCAGGTGCGATGAGAAATCCATCTGCGGCTCAAAAACAATTCCCTAATTTACTTTTGGGGTTTGCTTTAGCTGAAGCTACAGGATTATTTGGATTAGTAGTTGCGTTGATTATTTTATTTGCGTTTTAATTAATGCTTAAAAAAATACTTTTTCAAATATTGTTACTTAACTCTGTGCTAATTTTTTCTGTACAAAGTGCAGAGTCAGGAGGTATGCCTCAACTCAATCCAGAATTTTGGGTTTCACAAATTTTCTGGCTTATAGTAAGTTTTGGTTCACTATTTATTGTTCTATCAAAAATAATCTTACCAAAAATAAGTTCTAATCTGGAAACTAGAAAATCTCAAATTTTGGAAAATATCGAAACTGCTGAAAAACAAAGAATAGATAGTGAAAAAAAAATTGAAGAATTTGAAAAAATTATTTTAGAAAGTAAAGTAAAAGCAAAAAATATTATCAATAAAAATCGACAAAAAATTATTGAGGATATCAACAAAAAAAAAGAGATCTTAGAAAAAGAAATTAATGAAGAAATAGAGACTGTTGAAAAAGAGATTAATGATCTTAAACAAAAAGCTCCAGAAAAGATAAATATAATTGCTATGGAAACTTCTATTGATTTACTTAAACAAGTAATAGGAGTTGAAGTTAATAAAAGTAGCGTGTCTGCGATAGTTGAAGATTTATCTAAAAAAAATAAGGGGAAATATTATGGTGTTTGATGCAACATTTTGGGTAGCAGTATCATTTTTAATTTTCTTTGGAGCTTTAGTATATTTCAAAATACCTCAAAAAATTAATGAGCTTTTAGCAAAAATGATCTCTGATATAGAAAAAGAAATCGAAGAAAGTGAAAAGCTTAGAAGTGAATCAAAAAATTTACTCGATAATGCACAAAATAAACTAGATAAAGTTAGTGAGGAAAGTAAAAAAATTTTAGATACAGCAAAAAAAGAGTCGGAAATACTTACAATTGAAATGAGCGATAAGTTTTATAAATCTTCTGAAATGAAAAAAAATTTAGCTCAAATTAAAATTAAGCAAATGAAGGAACAGGCAATAAAAGATATAAAAAATGTATCAATAAATATAGCAGTAGAGTCAGTAAAGAAAATTATAACTACATCCATTGATAAGTCAAAACTAGATAATATATTTCATAAAAATCTTGAAGAAGCTAAGAAAGAACTGAAAAATATAAATTCTTAAGTTATAATTATAATTTCTTTAATATTCCTATAAAAATAATATAAATTAGAAAAATGAAATCACTTGTAATAGGTTCGGGTTTTGGGGGTATTGCGGCTGCTTTAAGATTAAGAGCCAAAGGTCATGATGTTACTTTGGTAGAAAAACATAAAGATTTAGGAGGAAGAGCAAGAGTTTTTAAAAAAAATGGTTTTATTTTTGATGCAGGACCTACTGTTATTACTGCACCCTACTTAATTAATGAACTATTTGAGTTGTTTAATAAAAAGTCAGAAAACTACATTAATCTTAAACCATTAAAAACCTGGTACAGATTTATTTTTGATGATGGCTCAAAGTTTGACTATTCAGGAGATGAAGACTTAATGAAGAGGCAAATTGAAATGGTGAGCAAAGACGACATGAAAGGATATGAGGAGTTAGTAAAATTTACTAAAAAAATATTCGATAAAGGATTTATGGAGCTTTCAGATATTTCCTTTGATAGGCCATTCACTATGTTGAAGCAATTACCCGCTTTACTAAAACTAAAAAGTTATAAATCAGTTTATTCATTAGTCTCCTCATATGTTAAAAATGAAAAATTAAGACGAATGCTTAGTATGCATCCATTACTAGTTGGGGGAAATCCTTTCACAACAACATCGATATATGGATTAATTTTATATTTAGAAAAAAAATGGGGTATCCATTATTCGATGGGTGGAACTGGTAATATTATTAAAGGACTTGAAAAATTAATGGAGGAAGAAAAAATAGAAATTATCAAGGGTAATGAAGCTACAAAAATAGAATCTTTAAGCAATAAAATAATTAGTGTTAAACTAGATAATCAAAAAGAAATTAATGTTGATAATGTTATATGCAATGCTGACCCACCATCTGTTTATGAAAAACTTTTAGAAAATAAAAAAGTTAGTATGATATTTGAGTGGAAAAAAAAAAGAATGCAATACTCAATGGGTTTGTTTGTCTACTATTTTGGTACAAAAAAGACGTATGATGATGTTGAACATCACACAATAAAATTTGGTGAAAAATATAAAGAACATCTTGATGATATTTTCAACAAAAAAAAATTAAATAATGATATAAGTTATTACTTACATAGACCTTCCGCAACAGATAGCTCTATGGCTCCTGATGGAAATGATTGTTTTTATGTTTTAGTGCCAGTACCAAATAATCAATCAAAAATTGATTGGTCTATCGAGGGAGAAAAAATTAAAAATCTAGTAATTGATAAAATGGAAAAAGATTTAATGCCAAATCTTCGTAAAAATATTATTGAAGATTTCTATTTGACACCTGATTACTTCGAAAAAGATCTCAATACTAAATATGGTTCAGGCTTTTCTATTCAACCAAAATTTTCACAATCAGCCTATTTTAGATTTCATAACAAATCAGAGATATATGATGGTCTTTATTTTGTTGGCGCAGGAACACATCCAGGTGCTGGTATTCCCGGAGTATTATCTTCTGCTAAAGTATTAGATAAAATTTTACAATGAGAAACAAAAACTACCTTTCAATTTATGCAAGGTCATTTAATTGGGCAGGTTTTTTTTTACCTAAAAAAACTTATTTAAATTGTTCTTCACTTTATGATTTTTGCAGAACAATTGACAACATCGCTGACAATAATGATGTTTTAGAAAATAAAAAAAAAAATTTATTAAATTTTCGAAATAATTTTAATAATAGAGATTACAGTGACAGTGTAATTAAAAATATGTGGTATTTAATAGATGAATTCAAAATTTCTACAAAAATTGTCAATGATTTAATTGATGGTGCAGAATCTGATTTAAAAGAAAAGGTCGAAATAAATTCTCAAAAAGAATTATTGATTTACTCATATAGGGTCGCTGGAACAGTTGGTTTGATGATGGCAAAAATTTTAAATGTTAAAAATAGAGATGCTCTAAAATCTGCAATTGATTTAGGTATTGCCATGCAATTAACAAATATATCTCGAGATATAATCGAAGATGCAAGTAATAATAGATTTTATATACCCTCAGACTTTAATTCTATAAGAGAGACTTTAAAGCTTGCCGATCAGTTTTATAAAAGTTCATTTTCATCAATCAATAAAATACCTATTAGTTTTCGTTTTGCTATATTAGTTGCAAGGAGAGTTTATAGAGAAATTGGTTATAATATCCTTAAGAAAAAAAATATTGAAAATTATAAAAGATCTGGAAAAATTTATGTAAATGATATGTCTAAAGTCTTTCAAACATTTCTTTCAATTTATGACTTTATTAATCTTTTAATGATTAAATCAAATGAACACTCAAGAGATAAAGAACACTTAATAATAAATGAGGAAATAAATCTTAATGACAGATTTTGATTATATAATTATTGGTGGAGGTTGTGCGGGATTATCTTTGGCTTATGAACTTCAAATTCATAATAAATTAGAAAATAAAACTTTAGCAATCATTGAACCGAGAACTGAATATAAAAAAGATAGAACCTGGTCTTTTTGGAAAGTCATATCTCATAATTTTGACGACTGTGTTGAAAAAGATTGGGAGAATTTTTCAATTAATATTTCCTCAGATACAAATTACTTAGAATGTAATCAATATCCCTATCAAAGTATCAATAGTGGTAAATTTTATAAAAAAATAAATGCAAAACTAAAAGAGAATGAAAATATTAAGTTCTTCAAAGATATTAATGAGGTGAGTACTAAAAATTCTTTCATATTTAATAGTGTACCATCATCCATTAAGTCTGATGAAAATAATTTGTGGCAACATTTCTGTGGAATTGAAATTGAAACTAAAAATAATATTTTTGATGATAGTATAATAAATTTAATGGATTTTGACTGTGAGCAAAAAAATAGTGTTCATTTTTTTTATACTCTACCCTATTCCAAAAATAAAGCACTAATAGAAACTACGTGGCTATCGAACATGTCTAATGAAGAAAAAGATTATGATAAACAACTTAAAAACTATATTGAAAATAATTTAAATATTAAAAATTATAATATAATTTATAAAGAGGTGGGTGCAATTCCTCTTTTTTATCCCTCAAATTCAAATGAAAAAAATAAAATAGATATTGGAACTGCTGGAGGAATGACAAGATTAAGTACTGGATATACATTTTTAAATATCCAGGAGCATAGTAAATACCTGAGAGAGAATATTGATAATGTTCATAAAATTAAAAAATTTGAAATAAGAAAAAAATATCAAGTTTTAGATAAAATATTTCTTCAGGTTTTGAAAAAAAATTCTAAAAAGATGCCCTCTGTATTTTTTAAAATGTTTAAATGTTCTCCAAAGACTGTTATAAAATTCCTATCTAACAAAAGTAATTTTTTTGAGGATTTGGCTGTTATTTTAAAAATGCCTAAATGGATTTTTATCAAGGCACTTTTTAGAAAGTAAAATGATAAAAAAAATAAATTTTTTTCATTCATTAATTTTTTTTAATACATGTATTTTTATTTCTTCAATTAATTACCTGAATGATAACAACCTAATAGTTCTTTGTTTATTTTTGATACTTACAGTTGGAATTTCTCATGGATCCTTGGATAATTTAAAAGGTAAGATACTTTTAAGATCAAGAAATATTAAATCAATTTCTATTTTTTATATTGGATATGTTATTTTAAGTATATTTGTTATTTTATTTTGGATGCTATTTCCATCCTTGTTATTCACAATATTTTTATTAGTTGCATCTTATCATTTTGGAAAGGAAGATAGTGATTTTATCCACAAAAATAAAAATAATAAAATTGAAATATTATTTTTTTTTAAAGGTTCATCAATTATTTTTGCTCCACTATTATTTCATAAAGAGGAAACAATTGAAATTTTCGACTTTTTAAATTTTGAAATATCAAATATTTTTTTGCTAGAAAGCAATATTTTAATTTTACTTTTAATCATTTCATTTGTGGCAACTTTATTATTATCTTCAAAAAAAAATTATGAATTAAAGTTACTATTATTAATGGATTACTTTTCAATATTGATAATTAATTATTTTTTAAATCCAATTTTAGCGTTCACTATTTATTTTTGTTTTTTACATTCCATTAGACATTCATTGTCATTAATTTTTCAATTAAATAGAAGCTTTAACAAAGGTTTTAAAGCTTTTATTAAAAAAGCTATGCCATTAACCATAGTAACTGCAATAATTTACTTATTCTCTCTATTTTTTTTGAATAATTACTTAGAATTAAATGATGCTATTTATAAGGTAATTTTTATTGGTTTGGCGTCTTTAACCTTTCCACATATATTGCTTGAATATTTAGTCGAAAAAAATGAAAAATAAAAACATTAATTTATTTGGTTGGATCTTGTTCATAATTTCAGCAATTGGATTTATTATATCAAGTATTGGAAGTTTTTGGGCAATGTTTGGCAGTTTATTTTTTTTAATTGCGTGTATTATTTTTTTAATCCCTTTTTTTAGGAGAGATAAAAATGAAGAATAAAAATTTAAAAGTTTATTTAGCTTCTCCCAGGGGTTTTTGTGCTGGTGTGGATAGAGCAATTGAGATAGTAAAAAAAAGTATAGATAAATACGGTGCACCAGTCTATGTAAGACATGAGATTGTTCATAACAAAAATGTTGTAGAAAATTTAAAAAAAATAGGTGCTATTTTTGTTGAAGAATTAAATGAAATAGAAGATAAATCTCGTCCTGTAATTTTTTCTGCACATGGTGTTCCAAAATCAGTTCCGAAAGAAGCAGATAATCTTAAAATGGAATATATTGATGCAACCTGCCCACTGGTCTCAAAAGTTCATAGAGAAGCTGAAAATTTACATAAGAGTGGATTACATGTTCTTCTTATAGGCCACAGAAATCATCCAGAGGTAATAGGAACAATGGGTCAGATACCAAGTGATGGAATTGATTTGATTGAAAGTGTAGAAGATGCCAAAAATTATGAAAAAAAGCTGTATAAAAATATTGCCTATGTCACTCAAACAACCTTATCTGTTGATGATACAAAAGAAATTATTAGTCAGCTAAAAATTAAATTCCCGGAAATTAAAGAACCAAAAAAAGAGGATATTTGCTATGCAACAACTAATAGACAAATAGCAGTTAAAAAAATTGCTGGGAGATGTGACATGTTTTTTGTAATAGGAAGCAGGAACTCATCTAATTCGGTTAGATTAGTCGAGGTAGCAAAAAAATCTGGGTGTGAAGCCTCAATATTAATGCATTCAGAAAGCGAAATACCTTTTGAAAAATTAAATAATTGTAAAACAATAGGTATTTCATCTGGTGCATCTGCTCCTGAAATATTGGTTGAAGGTTTTATCAATAGTCTTAGAGAAAAATATAGAATAAATATAGAGGAAGTAGAAATAGTAAAAGAAGATATAACTTTCAAAATTCCTGGTAAATTAAATTAATGGCTGTTTTTACAAAAATAAATTACTCTGATATTTCCAAAATTGAAAAATTGTTTAATTTAGGAAAAATAAGAAAGTTTGAAGGTATTAAACAGGGAATTGAAAATACCAATTACTTAATTTTTATAAAAAATAAAAAATATATTTTAACGATTTTTGAAAAGCGAGTTGACTCTAAAGATTTGCCTTTCTTTATGAAATTAATGTCAAGATTATATAAATTAAAAATTAAATGTCCTCAACCAGTAAAAAATAAAAAAGGGAGCTTTATTTTTAAAGTTAAAAATAAAAAAGCATGTATTGTCTCTTTCTTAAGTGGAACAGATAAAAAAGAATTAAGTAACAGCGACTGTTTTTCGGTTGGAAAAAACATCGCAAAACTCCATTTAGTTTCAAAGAAAATCAAACTATTTAGAAAAAATTCATTTTCTTTGAGTTCATGGCCTACTTTGCTGTCTAAATTGGACAGTCGTGCAAATAATATATCTAAAAATCTAAAAAATGTTATGAAAAATGATTTAATAAATATCAAACAAAATTGGCCAAAAAATCTACCAAAAGGAATAATTCATTGTGATTTATTTATAGATAATATTTTTTTTTATAAAAAAAAATTTTATGGTTTCATTGATTTCTACTTTTCTTCAAACGATTTTTATATATATGAATTAGCAATATGTATTAATGCTTTATGTTTCAAAAAAAGAAAAAATAAATTTATTTTTGATAAAACGAAATCATCAAAATTACTTAAGGGCTATATATCAATAAGAAAATTAAATATTAACGAAATGAAGTATTTTAATTTAATGTGTAGAGGATCAGCTTTAAGATACCTTTTAACTAGGACATTTGACTATTTAAATACCCCAAAAAATGCAGTCATTAAAATTAAAGATCCAAAAGAATATTTACAAAAATTAAATTTTCATAGAAAACTGAGATCTTTTAAGGATTATATATAGTGATAAAAATTTATACAGATGGTTCCTGTATAGGGAATCCAGGCAATGGTGGGTGGGCTGCTATAATTATTAGTGATGGAAAAAAAAAAAGAATAAATGGAAGTAAAAAAAATACTACCAATAATCAGATGGAATTACTTGCTCCTATTAAAGCATTAAATAAAATTTCCAAAGGTAGCAAAGTTCAAATTTTTACAGATTCTAAATATGTTAAATCAGGAATTACTGAGTGGATACATAACTGGAAAAAAAATGGATGGAAAACAGCAAATAAACAAAAGGTAAAAAATAAAAAGCTGTGGACTGAGTTAGACACCCTCTCTAAAGAATTTGATATTAAATGGAATTGGGTAAAAGCACACTCTACTGACAAATTTAATAATGAAGTTGATTTAATAGCTAGAGAAGCAGCAAATTATTAAAGAATCAAATTTTGCATACCAGAAACTTAATATTAGCGTTGGTGGATGGATATAAAAAAATTTAGAGTTATATTCTCTCTTAGTTAGTTTTAAAAAAATCTTAAAGCTTACGGGGTTCGGGGCACCTGGCAACAGAACGCCCCTTATTAAAGGATTCCCTTATCCATACTCAATTTCCAAAAATAAAGTTCAATGAAGGTTCAATGAAGATTCAATGAAGTTTGAAAACAGTGAAATAACTTTTACTTCTTATTTTTTATTTTAAAACCTTGAGACTCAAGTACTTTGATCAAATTTTTTAACTTTTGCTCTCGAGATGTGTTTGAATCCCCTATTTTTTCAAAAAAAATTGGTTTTAAACCTCTATCTTTTTTTGATTTAAAATAGTTTTTTAGTGATTGTATTTTTAGTTTCATTTTTCTCCTTTAGCGTTTTGTTTATAGTCCTAGCAAGTAAAGTTTTTTAAATCAGGACTAATTTAATTCTAACAAATCTACAAATTTTTGCCACTATTATTCAATAATATAAAAATTGTTAAAGTTAATTTTCAAAACTTTAATAACTCCAAAATATGCAACAACAAGAACTATTTGATTTCAGAAGAGATGTTCTCTTTGAAAAAGATAATCAAATCGCTCGTTTTTATGATGTCCTTAGTGAAACTAAAGACGGAATAAGTTATGCTGAACATATAGACCCCAAAAAAAAATTTTCTATATGTGGTATGGATTATGAAGAGTATGTTGATGTTAAAAAGAAATACTTAAAGGGTTTGACTTATGATCAAATACTCAACTACTTAATGAAATTTAAGAAGGAAGAGAGATTAGAAAAATATAAAATTTTACTTAAATTTAGAAATATACCTTTTGATGCTGATTTATTCACTTGGAACAGCGATTAATTAAATTTTGACCGTTATACTCGCATTTGCGCGTATAACATTCGCAAATAATTAGTTTACTTTTTAACTGTATTTGCGAGTATTTTAGTCTTCTGCTAAGATTTTGGTAAATTTGTTATGAAGTTTACCGAAATAGATAAAAAAAATTTTTTTTTACAAATAGAAAAACTAAAATCTGTACAAGCAGAATTTTTAAAAAAATACAATGTTGATGATATTTTAAGTAATAGTAAAATATTTGAAATTTTAATTGCTAATGAATTATCACATATACTTATTCCAGGTCACTCAGGTTCGAGGGATGCTAGAGATAATGAAAATAATGTTTATGAATATAAACATTTTAAAGAAACAAGTTCTAACCATTCTTGGACTTTTAATGATTTTAGTGACACTACAATAAATAAACTAATTGATACTAAATCAATAATATTTGCTCATATTGATGATACTCAAAGTATCTCAAATAAGTTTATATTAGATTGGTATTATGAAGTCAGTGGAAAAACAATGTCAATTTATTTAACTGAAAAAGTTAAAAGCATAAAGAATACAAGAAAAATGATAAATGTAAGTCCAAACCAAATTGAAAAAAATTTGAGTATTTTTAAAACTAATTTAAAAAATGAAAATACAAATGGATCGTACTATAAAGATTTAGAAAAAATATATAATATAATTAAAGAATTAGAAAAAATTTCTAATGTGAAAAATATTTTAACTTCAAATAAAATATGGGAAGTTATTACTTCAGTACATTTAAATCATAATGTAAATTCCGAGCAAGGTGGCAGAAAAGGATCTCATGATGCCTATGACAAATTAGGGAACCAATATGAATATAAAATATCAAAAACAAAAAGTTGGAATTTTCAAGATATAAGCGAAAATGTTCTTAATAAATATCAAAATATTAAATTTTTTATTTTAGCAGTCAAAGATCCATTTAATATTTCTGTAAAAAAGATATTTTTAGTTAACAAGGGTCTTATTGAAAGAATAAGAGAAAAACTTAATAAAAAAATAAGTAAAAAAGGTTTATTAAGAAGATTACAGGTAAGTGCATCTTATAGTGATATTAAAAAGTTTATAGTTAAAGAAATAGAAATTAATTAAATTTATCTCAATCTCTTTTTTGATAATTTAAAATATTCTTTATTTTTTTCTACTGCATAAAAAAATCTGCCATTTTTTTTTGCAGATACTGCTGTAGTTCCAGATCCACAAAAAGGGTCTAGAATTATATCTTTTTTTTTTGTGCAACCTATTATTAATCTATCTAATAATTCTAACGGTTTTTGAGAAGGGTGTTTTCCATATCTTTTTTCTTTTACTGAAGTCATTGGAATGTCCCACATATTTCTCATTTGTTTTTTATTTTCTGTTAACATTTTCATTTCTTTATAATTAAATACCCAATTCTTTGCTTTTTTTTTGTTATTGTTTACAAACCAAATCATCTGTTCAGTACTTTCGCATAACATTCTTTGTGTAATATTTGGAAAAGCATTTCTTTTATACCAAATTATTGAATTAATTATTCTAAGTTTAAGACTATCAATAATGAAACCTAATTTGTAAATATTATGATAAGTTCCAAATATAATTATATTTCCATTATCTTTTGTAACTCTGCAAACCTCTTTAATAAAATCTTTGCAAAACTCAAAATATTCATCATCATTAAAAACATCCCATTCTTCATTAATTTTAAAAAATTTTTTATTTTTTTTCCAAGTTTCATTTGATTTATACCATCCAATTTCTTTTTTATTTTCATAATTTGAAATATTATATGGTGGATCAGTTATACAATGATCAAAAATGTTGTCTGGCAATTTTTTTAAATGAGATAAACAATCTTCATTAATTAAAACATTTTTAATTTTTTTTTTCATATTGACTACCTGAAATTAGGGAATTCCTCTTTAAGGATTTCAACTATAATTTTAGAATTATTAATCTTATATAGTAAATTCTTTTCAAAAAGTACTTTTATTAGACCATTATCATACAATTCCCCTAATGAAGGTTTCTTGTTTGATTCTAGATAATTTTGAACAAAATTTTTAACTTCTGTTTTTATTTCTTCCTTATCAACTTTAATTTTTTTATCTAATAAACTAATATTTACCTTTTTATTATTGTTATCATTTTTGCTAAAAAAAAATAAACAATCCCCTGTAACTGTTGTGTCTGGTGTAGTATTTTGTTTATAGGTATATTTGCTTTTGCCTACATGAAGTGATCTGATAAAATTAAATCCAGCATTTTTCATTATACATAAGAAGTAATGAATATTTACAGGTTTGCTATCTTTAAAAAATACAATTGCTAAAGCATTTGATTTAAGTTTTTTATTAATTAGATTAAATGCATCTGTTAAACTATCTAAATAGTCTTTTAAATTTTTTTTATTAACTAATCTATTTGAAACTACTATTTCATCTTTAAAATTAGTTTTAAAATTACAAAAGTATTCCCAAACTTTTAAATATTCTGAGTATGCTACTTGATCGTAGTAAGGAGGATCTGTTATCAAAATATCTACACTTTGATCGGGTATATCTTTGTTTGTTATCTTTTGTATGGGTTTATTTAAAATATATATATTTTTTCCTGATTTTGATAATTCACTAAAATTTTTTGTTTTGATTAAATTTAAATTATTTTTGTCTTTATTTTTTATTAATTCTTCAATTTTTCTGTAAATTAAATTTAGTATATTTCTCTCAACAATATTTTTTTTTGGTACCCAATAAGGAAATTGGGATTGTGATTTAGCGTCTGTCAATCTGCATAAGTGTAAGATTGATGCTAGTATTGTCATCATAACTCTATTTTTTTTAAATTTTTTACCAAACTCAGATAAAACAAAAAAATTTATTGGATTAAATATCGTAGATAATTTCATATTTTTTTTAACTGCAATTCTAGAGTTATGAATTAATTTTAAGTCAATATTTTTAATTTTATTTTTGCAATAATTAAAATTTTCAAAATATATTTCATTATTTTTTAAAAATTTTTTTTGATTATTTCTTTTTAATAAAAAAGATTTAATTCCATTTTCTAAATGAAATTCTTTGATATTAATTTCATTATCTTTTACACAATCAAATATTATTTTTTTTAATTGAATTTTTTCATCATAAATTGGACTATAATATTCATAAAATTTTTTAAAATCTCTATAAAAACTTATAAAATCTTTTTTAATATTTTGAAGTTCATCTTTGGAAAAATTTTTTATATTAAAATCAATAAAAGATAATGGCATTTCATTTATTTCTGTACCAATAAATTTTAAATCTGTTTTATTTGCATCAATGCTAAATAAAATTGGGGCAGAACCTAGAAATGGGTCAAAAATTGTTTGGTTTGGTTCAACAAAATGATCAAGGATACTCGATAATACTATTGGATTTTTTTTTGACCAATAAAAAGATACAATGTCTTTTTTTAAAATACTTTGATTATCTATTTTAAAATTTTTAATCTTTTTGTTTAAAATTGCATATTTCATATCTATTTAAAATAAAATACATGATTAGCAATTAATTACACTTTAAATTAATAAATTTAAAAAAGTTATTCATTAATTTAATATGATCTAAATTTTTAGGTGAACTGTCTAATAATTGCGGATTAAAAAGTATTATTGAAGCAACCTGTGCTCTAGAAATTGCAACATTTAATCTATTTCTGCTAAAAAAGAATTCTTTATTTCTGGGTAAGGAATCATTGTCAGAAGAAGTCATTGAAATGATAGTTATTGGTGCTTCTTGACCTTGAAATTTATCAATAGTACCCACTCTAGGGTTTTTAATCTTTGATTCTTCTAATTTAGAAATTAAAAGATTAACCTGCGTATTATAAGGACTAATAATCAGAAAATCATCAACATTTAATTTTCTTTTTTTACCATTGTCATCAAATTCACTTCCTATTAGTTGTTGCATTAAATCTTTTACAACTTCAAACTCTTCAATACTTGTTTGAACATTATTTTTATGATCCATTTGGATATAGTGAATTCCATGTTTTTTAATTAAAGATTTTTTTTCAAATTTGATTATTCTCTTATCTGTTCTTTCATCACAGATTAATCTATCTTCATAAAAATTTGATGAAATAAATTCATTTATCTTTGAATTTAATCTATAAGTTTTATTTAAAAATATTCCTCTATCTTCTGGAATTGTATCTTTCCCCTCTAAAAGATAATCTAAAATTGATTGACCAGATTCATTAGGATGTGTTCCTCTTATTGGTTGTCCTAATTGATTTTGATCTCCTATCAAAACTATATTTTTTGCTATATTACCTGTGCTTATTAAATCTGCCAAACTTACCTGACCTGCTTCATCTATAAAAAGATAATCAATTTTTTCATCATAAAATGAACTTGCTAAATGATATTTAGTTCCTGCAAATATTTGACCTACATTATCTTCTTTCAAAGCATCCATGAAAACAGGGTCTTTTTCGTATGTTTTAATAAATTCTCCCTTAAAAATAGTATCCTCATCTTCTAAGTTTCCTCTTTTATAACCTACAAAGTTAAATTGTTTTTCTTTTGCCATATCTTCAATTCTTTGAAGCAAGTTATGAATTACTTTGTGAGATAAACCTGTAATTGCAATCTTTTTATTTTGTTTTAACAATTCTATGATTGCATTAGATGCTTGGAAAGTTTTGCCAGTTCCTGGTGGTCCTTGAATGTAAATAAAACTATCTTCTAAATTAGAAATAATTTTTGGAATTTCTTTACTAAAATTATCTGATTTAACAATTTTTTCCCCATTTTTAATTCCTTTAATATTTGGATGTTTCTTTTCTAGAAAGTCATTTAATGCTTTATATTTTTTCTCATTATTAATTAATGTGTCTATGAATTTATAAGTATTAGAAATGAGTTTGGTATTCGGTCTAGGTTTATCAGGACCTATTGATAATATTTGTGGTAAAATACCTTGAGATTTTCCTCTCTTCAATAAAAGTTCTTTCTTTTTGTAATCAATGTCTATTATTGTTCCTGCATAATCATTTTGTTCAATATCTTGATTGTTTGCGATAACGGTTTTCTTACTTTTTCTTAACTTAAAATCTTGGTCTTCAAATTTATATGAATATAGTAATGATCTCTTATCAGTAGTAGGTTCACCATTTGACTTCATGTTTCCTATACATTCAGGATCATCAATTAATTCTTCATCAGATTTTGATCGTCTATCAAAAAACTCTCTCCATGCAGGTTTATCTTCACGATTATAAAAACCAATGATGTCTGACATCAATTGTTTAATTTGTTTGTTTTGAATTTTAGATTTTTCAACTTTTTCTTGGTAAGTAATCATATCTACCTCCCAATCTCTTAACTCCATTTCATTATCTTTTTTTTGTGAAACAAACCAAGATGATTCTGAAGGTTTGATGTCTAACAACCATCTATGAAGTTGGTAAGTAGAATCACAATCTTGTTTATTATAACTTTCTATCTCATCTAAAAAGTTTTGATCCTGAGTTTCTAACCATTCTATATAGTATTCTTGGGATGCATCTCCTCTTTGAACATCACCTTCTCTTTTAAATTCATAAAATTTTTCAATATTTTTAAGTGAATAACTATTTTCTGATATGAAAAGTCCTTGTCTATTTACTTCTAATAAATTTACAAATTTGTTTAAGTTTAAATAGTGATCATACTCAATACCTTTTACTTTATGAAATGAAGTTAGTTTTAATAATGCAGTAATTTCATATGAACCATAATGATAAATTTTTGAGTTTGGATACTTTTTAAAATGAGATTTAGTAAAATCAAAAAATTTAATTAAGTTTTTCTTTTCATCTTCTTTGTTATGAGACCATAATGCTTTAAATTTCTCCTTACCATTTTCAATATAATAAATTCCAAGTAAGTATTCTAAACCACCAGAATAGATATGATCTTCAACGCTTTCTATATCAAAATATAAATCACATTCTGATGGTTCAGGTAATAAGTTAAAACCCTTAATACCATTTAAATTATTTGGATTTGGTTGGTGAATTGGAACATTTGTTTTTTCATATTCCTTTTGAAGTTTTGCTTGTGTGATTAATCTTTGTGAAATTTCTTTTCTAAAACCTTTAAGAATTTTATCAGGATTTTGTTTTGAGAGTTTATTTGCTGTATCAATTTTAAGTTCTAGCAGTTTTTTTAAATGTACCTTAGTTAATCCACCAACTTGATTTAAATTATCTTCTTTAATCCAAATTTTTTCACACTCTTCTTGCCATTCACAAGTACTACAAAAACTACATCTTTCAGGTTTTTGTTTATCTACTCCATTACCAACAAATTTCTCATAATTTTCCCTATGAATTTTAAAAAACTCATTAACTTGATTAACCTGAACATTTTCCCTAACCATATCTTTTAAAACAATAGTAAATCTTTTTGGAAGAACGCCCTGAGTGTTCTCCAACATATAAGTGTACATACCTAATTGAATAATATGGTCAGGTTTTGGTTTATTTGAATACTTTGTATCAATTACTTCATAACTATAATCACCAAATTTTGATTTAAGTTCTTTATTAATTATTAAAAAATCAAACTCCCCAGTCCATTTATCTTTCTTTAACCAACCACCATGAATAATATCCCAACCCTCTTTCATTGCCTGAATTGTTTTTGAGATTTTTTCCTCTCGTGTTAAATCGGGTTTTTTTAAATCCAATACTTTCTTGTGTTTCTTTTTAAGTTCTTTTAAATAATTTTTTTCATGTTGATTACCTTTTTCAAATCTTAATTTGTCATTAATATTAAGTTCGATTTTTTTAAGATTTAATTTTTTTTCATTAATTTCATTAAAAATTATATACTTACAACCCAAGTACTTTTTAAGCATAGTGGGTGAAAAAAGATTTTTTGACATTATTTAATTTTCTAACAAATTCCAGTTATTGTGATATTTACTCCATTTTCTTCTCCAACCACACCAGTAATGATCTTTACTCTCTTGTAAAAATAACGCTCTATGAGAAGTAATTTTTCTTTTTGTACCATCGCGTTTTTTTCCTTTATGATAAACTTCATTTGATTGTTTTAATTCTTTACTTACTATTTGGGTTGGAATAATAAAATACTCTTGAACCTTACCTTCTCTCACCCCACAAAGAATAACAAAATCATCTTTATTTTTCTCATCTAAATCTAGAAATATTTCACCATTTTTTTTTGCGTTATATTGAATTGTGCCAAAATCATTATTCCACAAACTATATGACTTAACTCTTAATAATCTCTTTTTATTTTTTTTTACGGCGAATAAATCGTAAACAGCAGCATTTTGAATATTTGAATTAAAGTTTCCCACTAACCAATCTCTACCTGTAAGTTCTAATTCAACTGAAAGTTCACCAATACGACCAACGGATTGTGCGCTTTTACCTTGTGTCATTACTCATATTCTCTTCGCAACTCTGACATTGTCTTTCCGTTATAACTCCACCATATTGGTCCTTGAACTGCTGCCCAGTCATAACCCATATCTCTTAAAACAATATCTGCAGCATCTGATAATGATGTGATTTTATCTCTAAACTTTACTTTTGTATCATCATGAATTTCACAGGTAATTGTCTTATCTTTTACAAATTCTAAGATTGTACCTGGTTTTAAATTAATCATGTCAAAATTAAATTTTTTTCTAATTTTTCTAGCATTTTCTAGTGCCTGCTTATCCTGAGGTGTTTCAACAATATCATCAGCAGGAGTAACATTTTTACCTCCCATGACCTCTGCTATTTCTAAAATTGCTTTTGCTTGTTCGGGTGTTGAATTAAAAAATTCTCTGTTTTGTCTTATTCTTTTATCATCTAAACCCTCATGAATTTTTTTTTCAATAACCTTCGCGTCTTGAACTTCAACTGCATAGTAACATTCAAATGGAAGCGGTGTAGATGTGTTATCCAACTCCTTCATTCTTCTTTCAAGGTTATCTGTAATGCCAATTTTAATCGTATCAGGCATCGATTGATTTGTTAAAATATAAACTATTTTCATGAATATAATTTTACCCCAATTCTCAATGAAGTCTAGAAACGGGGTTTTTGAAAAAAGGTCAAACTTTCAATGAAATCTTCAATGAAGTACTTAAATAACCTAGGTATTTTGGCATGATTTGGTTCTCGGGGGACACAGAACGCCCCTTTTAAATTTTGCTTTTTACAAATTTTTTTACCTCTTCAATATCGTTTCTTAAGATTTGAAAATTTTCTTCTTTATGAAGCACATGTGCAAGCTCCTTGGGTAACTCTTCATGCTTATTAATTGCATTTTTTGTAGCATCTGGAAATTTACAAGGGTGAGCTGTTGATAAAACCACACAATCATTAAACGATAATTTTTTTGCAACCCCAACTCCTACCGCTGTATGAGGGTCTAATATCATATTATTTTTCTCATAATTTTTTTTAATTATATTTAAAGTTTCTTGTTCATTACAACTTTCTGAAAGGAAATCTTTTTGAATTATATCTAAATTTTTCTTTTCAATTTGATAAGAATTTTGCTTAACTTTCCTCATAATTTCACTTGTTTTTTCAGAGTTGGAATTATTTATATAATAAATTAATCTTTCAAAATTGCTTGCTAATTGAATATCCATACTAGGTGATGATGTTTCCTTAACTTCTTTTGAAATATAATCTCCTCTTGAAATGGCCCTATGAAGGATATCATTTTCATTTGTTGCTACGAGTAATTTATCAATTGGTAATCCCATTTTCTTTGACAGATAGCCTGCAAAAACATCACCAAAGTTTCCTGTTGGAACTGAAAAAGAAATTTTTTCTTGGTCTAATTTAAAAAAAGAGTAAAAATAATATACTGTTTGAGCAACTATTCTTGCCCAATTAATTGAGTTAACACCTGACATATTTATTGATTTAGAAAACTCTAAATCTGAAAACATACTTTTAACTATGTTTTGGCAATCATCAAAATTTCCATTAATTGCAATATTAAATACATTTTTTTCTTCTATTGTAGTCATTAATTTTCTTTGTACAGAGGAAATTCGATTATTTGGATGTAAAACGAATATATTTAAATTAGATTTTCCTTTAATTGCATTTATGGCTGCAGCTCCAGTATCTCCAGAAGTTGCAACAACTATATTAATTTTTTTATCATTTTTAGATAAATAATATTCATATAAGTTTCCAATAAATTGCATTGCCACGTCTTTAAAAGCTAAAGTTGGACCGTGAAATAATTCTAATAATTTAAGTTCTCCAACCTCGGTTATTTTTACCACCTCTTTTTCTCTAAATGTTGAATATGATTTAGAAACCAAAGATGAAAGTTCGTTTTTTGTAATAAACTCAGAAGAAAATTGGTTAATTATTTCAGTAGACAATTCATTATAATTTAAATTTTTTAGTTTTGATAATTCTTGAGTACCATACTTTTTTAATGATTTTGGTACATAAAGGCCACCATCATCAGCTAAGCCTTTAATAAAAACGTCTTTAAAACTATATTCTTTTAAATTATTTCTTGTACTTACATATTTCATGATTTTTTTTTATCACTTTATTATAAAATAAATAGAATTATTTATCTTATAATTTGATCAGCCAAAAATAGAACAAAAATCAAAAATAGATAGAAAATTGAGTATGAGAATACTTTTTTAGCCTTCTTAATTTCAAATTTGTTTTTCTTATATCTTAAGAGATCATAGCAAACATAATTATAATAAAAAGTAAGCATAAATGCGACAACTAGAAATAACTCGCCTGCAAAACCTATTAAATAAGGAATTGAAATTATCGGCAACATAATTAATGAGTAAATAAAAATATTTTTCTTAGTCTCTTCGACTCCATTTGTAAGTGGTAACATTGGAATTTTTGCTTTTTCATAATCATCAGCTTTGTAAAGGCTTAATGCCCAAAAGTGTGATGGCGTCCAAAAAAATATAATTAAAAAAAATGTAACTGGTTCAAATGTTAATGAGTTAGCTGCAATGGTCCAACCTATTACCGGCGGTAAAGCACCTGATGCACCTCCTATTACAATATTCTGAGGCGTTTTTCTTTTTAACCAAATTGTATAGACAAAAACATAGAATGCTATTGTTATAAATAGTAATAACGCTGAGAGAAAATTTGAAAAATAGTATAAACCTACTACCGATAAGATTGACAATGTTATACCAAATATTAGTGCATGCTCTCTATTGACTTTTCCAGTGGGGATAGGTCTTAAACAAGTTCTAGTCATTAATTTATCTAGGTCAGCTTCGTACCACATATTTAGAGCACCCGCCGCACCAGCCCCAATTGTTACAAAAAATATACTAATTATAGACTTGTCTAAAGCTATCGATGTTGGTGCGGTTAATAAACCAACAGTACATGTAAAGATCACAAGAGACATTACTCTTGGCTTCATTAATAATGCCAAAGATTTTAAATATTTAAATATATTAAACGAAACAGATTTGTTTTTTAAAATATTGCTTGTCACTTCTAATCAACATTAAGTGAAATGAATATTACTATTAAAATTAAGCCGATAATAAGAACATGATTTCCTAAATCAAAAAATTCTACTTTACTATTTTTTTTATCAATTAATTTTCTATGAAGTGGAAGATTATCGTATGGATTGATCTTAATATTTTCACCATCTTCTTTTTGCTTTTCCATCTTCATAGAAAATCCAAACCATGTAATGTAGATAAAGAAAATAAAAAATATTAGAAATCCAGCAAGTATATCGTATCCATCCATAAATTATTCAACTCCAACAAAAAAATAAAATAATCTTGAAAAAAGAGTATATTGTCCTTCAGCAAACATTAAACCAACAAAACAAGCAATTGCTGTCATCGGCCATAATAAAACATTAACCATTGCATAACGCTCCCAAAACAAATGCATGAAAAACATCATTATCAAACCTGCCTTTAAAAACATAAAAAATAATATTAAACTCCATCTCAGCAAACCTTGAAACTGGTACCAATCTACTAAATATGAAAAAAAACTTAATACAAATAAAAGTCCCCAGATCCACAGGTAAATACCAATGTTATGAGTGCTACCAGACTGTTTTTTTTCTGTATCTTTCATAATTTAAATTACCACAAATAAAAGAAAGCAAAAATAAAAACCCATACAAGATCCACGAAGTGCCAGTATAAGCCTAGAATTTCAATTTCTACATAATCACCTTTAAGCTTTGTAAACCATCCTTTTTTTCCTGACTCATAATGACCAGCAAAAACTTTATAAGCATAAATAAACAAAAAAATAACGCCTATAGAAACATGAAATCCATGAAAACCCGTGATCATAAAGAAAAATGAGCCAAATTGAGCTGCTCCAAATGGATTTTCCCAAGGTCTTACACCTTCATGAATTAGTTTAGACCATTCGAAAACTTGCATACCAACAAATGTAAGTCCACCAATAGCAGTAGCTAATACTAACCATCCACACATTTTTTTATTTTTCTCATAACCATATTTAACTGCTAGAGCCATTGTTCCACTGCTTGTTATCAGAACAAATGTCATTATAGCTATAAGCAGTAGAGGAACTGGAACTCCAAATGCATCTAAGGCAAAAACTTCACTTGGATTTGGCCATTCTACCGGTGTTGAAGCTCTCCCCTTCATATAAGAAATTAAAAAACAACTAAATACAAAAGTATCACTAAGTAAAAAGATCCACATCATGGCTTTGCCCCAATGTACACCTTTAAACATAGTTTGATCTGATGCAGTATCCTCAGCCATTCCCTTAAACCCTGGTTTAAGTTCTAAGCCTTCTATTTTTGTATCAGACATAAGGAATTTAAGTTTTTTCTACCTCGGTATCAGCAACCTCGCTCGGTGGGGTTGTTTGAGGAATATAATCCTCTTTTGCACCTGGTACACTATAATCGTAAGCCCATCTATGAACTACTGGAAGTCTATCTCCAAAATTTCCATGTTCTGGTGGCACAGTTGATGTAAACCACTCCAAAGAATTAGCCTGCCAAGGATTTTTACCTGCGGGCTTACCAGTTTTTAGAGTTTTAATAATATTATAAATTAAAATGAATTGTGCAGCTCCAACTAGGAAAGCAGCTGTACTAATAAATTCGTTTAAACCTACTCCAGAAGTCATGTAAGGGCTGTCATACATTTCAAAATATCTTCTTGGGACCCCTATAAATCCAAGATAATGCATTGGGAAATATATTGAGTAAGCACCTAAGAAGGTTGCCCAAAAATGCCACTTGCCAAGTTTTTCGTCTAAAAGTCTTCCTGATACAAGTGGAAACCAGTGATATATCGCACCCATTATAACCATCAAAGGTGCAATACCCATGACCATATGAAAGTGTGCAACAACAAAATAAGTATCTGACAACGGTACATCAACAGACACATTTCCTAAAAAGATTCCAGTTATTCCACCATTCACAAACGTAACTATGAAACCTAAACACCACAGCATAACTGTATTAATTCTTATATTTCCTCTCCACAAAGTTAAAATCCAATTATAAACCTTCATGGCTGTTGGAACTGCTATAATAAGTGTAGTAGTTGCGAAAAAAAATCCAAACCAAGGGTTCATTCCGCTAACATACATGTGGTGAGCCCATACGAAAAAGCTTAAGGCTCCTATTCCAACAATTGCCCATACCATCATTCTATAACCAAAGATGTTTTTTCTAGCATGAACTGATATTAAGTCTGAAACTATTCCAAAAGCTGGCAAAGCAACAATATAAACTTCTGGATGTCCAAAAAACCAAAATAAATGTTGAAATAATATTGGACTTCCCCCACCATACTCTAAAACTTCACCTGCTTTAATAATTGTTGGCATAAAGAAACTTGTTCCCAATACCTTATCTAAAGTCATCATTATAGAACTTACTAAAAGAGCTGGAAAAGCTAACATCGCTAGTACTGTGGCTGTAAAAATACCCCAAATAGTCAAAGGTAATCTCATTAATGTCATGCCTCTAGTTCTAGCTTGTAAAACTGTAATTAAATAATTTAAACCACCCATTGTAAAACCTATTACAAAAAGTGATAAAGAAATTAACATCAATAATATCCCTGCACCTGAACCAGGAGTGCCTTCTAAAATTGCTTGTGGTGGATACAACGTCCAGCCTGAACCTGTTGGACCACCTGGAACAAAAAAGCTTGCCATTAAAACCGCTACTGCAACAAAGAACATCCAGAAACTTAACATGTTAACATATGGGAAAACCATATCTCTAGCTCCCACCATTAAAGGAATTAAATAATTTCCAAATCCACCAAGGAAAAGCGCGGTTAAAAAATAAACTACCATAATCATTCCATGCATAGTTACGAACTGATAATAATGCTCCGCAGTCATAAAGCCAGCAAGTTCTGGAAAGCCTAATTGTAATCTCATCAGCCACGAAAGTATAAGACCAACAACTCCTGTAAAAACTGCGGTTAAAAAATATTGGACTCCTATTACCTTCGCATCTTGGCAAAAAACCCATTTTTCTATAAAGCTATGAGCATGGTATAATTCTTGCTCAGGTATCTCCGCTGGTCTAACATAGTCCATATCAGAAGGTGTAGTACCAGATGAACCTCCGAGTACCTCAGATGATTGAGCTTGATAACTAGTTTTGTTATTATCGTATTCTTCTGACATAAATTTAATTCTCTATATATATATCTTTTTTAATATTTAAATCGTTTTTTTTTGCAATTTTATTATGTTCTATCTGAATATCGTTTTGTTTTGCAATTAAATCTGAGAAAGTTTCCTGTTGTCCCAACCAGCTTTGATAATCACTATCATTTTGAACTTCAACACCACCTCTCATTGCATAGTGTCCAACACCACAATATTCTGCGCACAATACTTCGTACTCTCCAACTTTGTTTGGCTCAAACCAATAGAAGGTTACTATGCCTGGTACTGCATCCATTTTGGCTCTAAATTGAGGAACATACCAATTGTGAAGTACGTCAACTGATCTTAATAATATTTTTACTGGTCTGTTATTCTGTAAATTTATTATATCACTTTGGATCATTACATCATCTCTTCCATATGGATCATCAATATTTATACCAAATGGATTATCATCACTTATAAACATTGGGCTTGTGGTTCCAAGTTTTTGGTCTTTGCCAGGTAATCTGTACTGCCATCCCCACTGCCAAGCCATAACATCTATTTCAAGTGCATTTTTTGGAACATTTACGTATTGGTTCCATATTACTAATCCTGGAGCGAGCAAAGCAGCTACACCTAAAGTAGTTGCCCAGGTTAGAATTTTTTCTAATTTTTTATCCTCTGGTTTGTATTCTACTTTACGTCCCTCTTTGTATGAAAATTTAAATACACAATAAATCATAAATAAACACACAGCTACAAATACTCCACCACCAACCCAGAAAGTTAAAGTAATAGTATCGTCCATACCTCCCCAGTTTGATGCTATATCAGTCCAATACCAAGGTGTGAATATATGGAATAGTATTGATCCAACGATCACTAGTAAAAATATTATACCTGCATGCATGGCTATTTATATAGATTATTAATGCTATAAATACCTATGACAAAATGTCATAAAAATAAAGTAAATTAACTAATATAATCAACATTAAATGCTTGGAAAATTTGGAATCTTAGTCGCTATACTCGTTTTAGTTTTAATCTTTTTCATAGTCATATCTTTAGGGGCTGGAGCATTCTCAAAAAAAGATCTTAAACCTGAGACAAAAAAATATCTGAAATCTGTTAAAATTTTATTAAGTATTATTGCAATAGTCGGTGCTATATTGGTTCTATTTTTGTAGTATTACGAAATAAGTGTTTTACACCAATCTATGAACGCATCATTAAATATATAAATCATTAAAAAAAAAGCTAACCAAACTATTAATAAGTATGTCCAATATAATGACAGTGCAGATATATTTTTTTCTTCTTCTAAAATTTTTTCATTTCTTAACTTAAGAACTCTTGACGAAACCTTTCCCCAAAAAAATAGTCCACCTAAAAGGTGTAATCCATGTAACGCTGTAAAAATATAAAAAGATGAAAAATAAGAATTTGTTGAAACAAAATTTCCACTCTTCATTAATAGTGTCCAAAATATTACCTGTCCAAATAAGAACAAATAGCTTAATCCACCAACAATCAAAAGATTTTTTTTAATATTTTTTGTTGTTTTTTTTTCTAAATCTTTATTAACTTTGCTAAAGAAAAACATCACACAAAAAAGTATGAAAGTATTAAGCCATAGAAAATTGGGTTTCAAAAGATATCTTGTATCTTGTTCAGGAGGTATGGAATAAATGTATCCAGTAAATATTAAGCTAAATAGAGCGGTTGCAATACCAAGGATAATTATTACTGCTGAAGTCTGAACTGATAGATCAAAAGTTTTACCCTCGTGAGCATCGTCGATTGCTGCTCTTTCTCTTTCCCACGATTTTTCAGTGAGTGTGCCGAAAAGTTTCTTTATAAAATTGCTCATAAATCTTATATAGTTAATAATTATTATTTATCAACAATGAAAGTAAAAACCTCGATTGCAATTATTAGTGGATGTCTAGTAATTTTTCTTTTTTTAACACTACCTGTTTTCTTGTCTATTAAAGATCAGAAAGAGGATCTTGTCGCATCATTTAAAGGGTCAACTTTTTCACTTAAGGATGTAAATAATAATACAATTACAGAAAAATCTTTTGAAGGTCCTTTAACTGCTATTTTTTTTGGATTTACAAACTGTCCTGATGTATGCCCTATGACTTTAAACAATATAGATTTAGTTATTAATAACTTAAGCAAACAAAAAAAGGACAACTTTAAAGTTTTCTTTGTAAGTATTGATCCAGAAAGGGATAGCCCCAAAGTAATTAAAAATTATCTAGAGTCATTTGAAAATAAAATTTTTGGAATAACTGGTGATCCTAAAAAAATATTTTTATTATCACAGTCTTGGGGAGTTTTATCCGAAAAAATATTTGGTGAAGATGGAAATTACCTTATTAATCATAGTTCATCTGTATTACTTTTGAGAGATGGAAAGTATTTAGACCGTATTAATCATCATGCTAAATACAAAGAAATGTACAAAGTAATAAACAAATATTTAAGATAAAAGAATAAAGCTAATAATTGAAATCATCGATATTGCAGCTGTCTCAGATCTTAAGATATTTTTATTTATATTTAACGGTATAATTTTTTTTAATTTAAATAGAGTTTCTCTCTCCTTTATGGAAAAATCTCCCTCAGGTCCAATTAGTAAACATATTGGGTCACTGCCGTGGATGTTAATTTTTTTGTTTGTGGAATTTAGATCACCAAAAAAAATAGTCGTTTGACTGTTTTCTTTTATAAAATCCTCAAGTTTTTTTAATTTATCTAGTGATGGTATAATCAATCTATTACTTTGTTCGGAGGCCTCAATAATAATTTTTTTAATTCTTTTTTCATTTATTTTTCTGACAACAGTTCTATCTGTAAGTATTGGAATAAATCTAGTCACTCCTAACTCGGTTGCCTTTTGAATCATAAAATTTAAGTAATTTAATTTTACGGGTGTAAAAGCAAGCCAAATTTCTCTGGCATTATCCTCCGATCTTAATTTTTTTTGTACTGAAAATTCAACAATTCCTCTCACTGTATTTTCCACTTTTGCTTCAAACTCTCCTGAATGATTAAATAAATTGAAATTTTCGCCTTCTTTAATCCGCATTACTTTATAAATATAATGAGATTGAGTTTTATCTAATTTAGATTTTAAATTAATAGATAAACTTTCTTTAAAAAATAATCTAATATTCGCCATTTAAATAACTTAATTTATGAAAAATATTAAAGCAATAATTTTTGATGCATATGGAACACTATTTGATGTCAACTCAGCTGCAGAAAAATGTAAAAACAAAATTGGCAACAAATGGGAAGCATTTGCAAACTACTGGAGAACAACTCAACTGGAATATACATGGTTAAGAAGCTTAATGGATAGACACAAGGATTTCTGGCAAATAACTGAAGATAGTTTAGATAAATCAATTAAAGCTTTTAATATTGATGTTTTAATGCGAGAAGAATTATTAAATTTGTATAAAGTTTTATCTCCCTTTAAAGAAGTTCCAGAGACATTAAAAACCTTAAAGGAAAAAAAATTTAAATTATCTATCTTGTCTAATGGTACACCTTCTCTATTAAACGAATTAGTTAAAAGTAATAATTTGGACAGTTTTTTTGATGATATATTCTCTATTGAAGAGGTGGGTGTATATAAACCAAATGCAAAAGTTTATGATATACCAATAAAAAAATATAATATTAAAAAGAATGAGGTTGTTTTCTTAAGTGCAAATACCTGGGACGTTTCTGGTGGCGGAAATTACGGTTATGAAGCTATTTGGGTCAATAGAAATAATAATATATTTGATATACTTGATTATAAGCCAAAAAATCAAATTCAAAGTCTAAAAGGTCTACTTGATATTATAAAATAAAAAATTAAATCTGTTAAAATGATAAATATATTTGATCTTATTGGTAGAGTATTTATATCACTATTGTTTTTATTAAATGGCTGTTTCAAAATATTGAATTATAATGGAACAATTGATTGGATGGAGAGCTATGGAGTACCAGGTTTTTTTTTAATACCATCTATAATCCTAGAAATTGTTGCACCGTTGTTGATTATAATTGGTTATAAAACTAAAATTGCAGCAATTTTTCTAATGGCTTTTTGTATTGCTACAGCATTTATTTTCCATGCTGACTTTTCAAATCAGGTACAAATTAATTCGTTTTTAAAAAATATAGCTTTAGCTGGAGGTTTTATATTTATTGCAGTAAGTGGTCCAAAAAAATTTAGTTTAGATAATAAAAATTAAAAAATGAGACAAATTGAAGTCGATAAAATTATTAAACCTATACTTTCATCCGATGGTGCAGGTGTAAAATTAAAAAGAAGTATAGGTGTTGAACCCAATTATTACGATCCGTTTCTAATGTTAGATGAATTTGGATCTGAAAATAAGGATGATTACATTGGAGGTTTTCCACCACATCCTCACAGAGGTATAGAAACTGTAACTTACATGCTTCATGGCGAATTTGAACATGAAGATAGCACAGGTTCTAAAGGTCGAATGAAAGCTGGTGATGTGCAATGGATGAAAACAGGTAGTGGAATAATTCATTCCGAAATGCCTGCGATGACTGGGGGTAAGCTTCAGGGTTTTCAATTATGGATTAATATGCCTGCAAAACTCAAAATGTCCAAACCAAACTATATTTATATTAACTCCAAAGAAATGAATGTTCATAAAGATAAGGACAAGCTAGTAAAAACTATTGCAGGTAAATTTGAAAAAGCTGAGGGGCCAGTAAAGGGGCACAACATCGATCCAATCTACTTTGATGTAAAACTAAAAAAAGATGGAGAATTCGCTTTTAAAATGCCATCAAATCATAATTCTTTTATATACTTGGTGAATGGTGAAATTAAAATTGGCGATAAAGAGCATGAGATTGTAAAAGACTCTACTTTAATTTTGCTCTCTAAAGGTGAAAATTTAAAAGTAAAAGGTATTTTGAACTCAAAATTCTTGCTAATCTCTGGAAAACCCATTAATGAACAAATTGCAAGAGGAGGTCCATTTGTTATGAATACTAAATCTGAAATTTTACAAGCGGTAAATGACTATCATAATGGAAATTTTGTAAAATAATGCAAGCAGTAGAAATTAAAAAAACTGGTGGCCCTGAGGTATTAGAGATTAGAGATATAAAACTTGAAGATCCTAAAGATGGGGAAGTTCTAATTAAACATGCTGCTATTGGTTTAAATTATATAGATACTTATCATAGATCTGGTCTGTATCCTCTTCCACTTCCTTCAGGGATAGGATTGGAAGCATCAGGTATAATAGAAAAAATTGGAAATAACGTAGGCAATTTTAAAGAAGGAGATAAAGTTGCTTATGCTGCAGCCCCTGTAGGTTCGTATGCCTCACATAGAATTTATCCAGTAAAAAGTTTGGTTAAAGTTCCAGATGGTATAGATCTAGAAATTGTTGCAACTTTAATGACTAAAGGTTTAACAACATTCTATCTTTTGCATAAAACTTATCCTGTTAAATCAGGTGAAACAATATTATTTCATGCTGCAGCAGGTGGTGTTGGACAAATATTTTGCCAATGGGCGAGAAGTTTGGGTTGCGAGGTAATAGGTACTGTAGGGTCTGAAGAAAAAATTGAAATAGCAAAAAAATTTGGATGTTCGCATGTTATAAATTACTCTAAAGAGGATTTTCAAAAAAAAATTATGGAAATTACAAACGATAAAGGTTTGCCAGTTGTTTATGATGGTGTTGGAAAAGTAACTATGGAAAAATCTTTAGGATGTCTTAAAATGAGGGGGACGTTTGTATCTTTTGGGAATGCATCTGGAAAACTTGATCCATTAGATGTTGGGAAATTAATTGCACCAAAAGGTTTGTTTTTAACTCGTCCAAGTATTGCTCATTATACTGCTACTAGAGAAGAACTTGATGAGGCAGCAAATAAACTTTTTGAAATGGTAAGAACACAAAAAATTAAAATCGAAATATTCAAAAAATATTCACTACAAGATTCCATAATGGCCCACAAAGATTTAGAAGGAAGAAAAATTATTGGACCAGCTATAATTGTTCCTAATTAATCTATTTTAACATCCATATCTGACATATGTAGTTTCAATGCGTTGGTCGATATCT
>CACDFC010000008.1 GCA_902552035.1 uncultured Pelagibacteraceae bacterium
GTTTTAAGAGGATTTTCAGGTATGAATTTAATTTCAGCTGATGTGGTTGAGGTCGCACCTGCATATGATCATGCTGAACTTACTTCATTAGCAGCAGCAACAATTATTTATGAATTGACAAATTTATTTGCAAATAAAAAAGTATAGGATAAATTTATTAGATGTTAGACAAAAAAAGTTTTTATATTAATGGCGAGTGGGTTTCACCAATAGAACCAAGAAATTTCAAAGTGATTGATCCTTCCAACGAGGAAGTTTGTGCAGAAATCTCTCTTGGAGGAAAAAAAGATATAGATAAAGCTGTTAGCTCAGCAAAAAAAGCATTTAACTCCTGGGCTTACTCATCAAAAGAAGAAAGACTGGATTTATTAGAAAAACTATATGTAGTTTATAAAAAGCGATGGGCTGAAATGGCAAAACTTATAACACTGGAAATGGGTGCGCCAATGAAATTTTCCACTGAAATGCAAGCCGCAACTGGAGCAAGTCACATTAAATCATTCAAAAATATTTTGAAAGATTTTAAATTTGAAAGAGATTTGGGAGAGGAAAAAAATAATCAAAAACTATTATATGAACCAAAAGGTGTTTGTGCACTGATTACACCGTGGAATTGGCCAATTAATCAAGTTAATTTAAAAGTAATCCCAGCTTTGGCATCTGCATGTACAGTTGTACTAAAACCATCAGAGATAGCACCACTTTCATCAATGTTGCTTGCTGAAATGATAGATGAAGTAAAATTTCCAGCTGGTGTTTTTAATTTAGTTAATGGAGACGGTGAAATTACTGGAGATGCATTAACAAGCCACCCTGACATTGATATGATCTCTTTTACTGGCTCAACAAGAGCAGGTGCATTAATTTCTCAAAATGCTGCAAAAGATTTTAAAAGAATAAGTTTAGAATTAGGTGGGAAAGGTGCAAATATAATATTTAAAGATGCGGACTCAGATGCAGTAGCAAGAGGTGTTCAAAGGTGTTTTAGAAATTCTGGTCAATCGTGTAATGCACCAACAAGAATGTTGGTAGAAAAATCAATTTATAACGAAACTGTAGATAAGGTAAAAGAACTCGCAAATAGTACTAAAGTTGATTTACCAGGAAAAGATGGAGAACATATTGGACCAGTTGTTTCAGAGACTCAATTTAATAAAATACAAAATTTAATCCAAAAGGGTATTGATGAGGGTGCTAAGTTAATTGCTGGTGGCACAGGAAAACCTAAAGGTTTTGAAAAAGGTTATTTTGTAAAACCAACAGTATTTGCTGATGTAAATAATCAAATGGAAATTGCAAGAACAGAAATTTTTGGTCCAGTTCTATCTATTATTCCGTTTGAAAACGAAGAAGAAGCGATTTCAATTGCAAATGACACTCCATATGGCTTAACCAATTATATACAAACACAAGATAAGGAAAAAGTTAAAAGAGTTGCAAGAAAATTAAGATCTGGAATGGTTGATGTAAATGGTGTTGGTATAGCAGTAGCTTCTCCTTTTGGTGGATATAAGCATTCAGGCATAGGAAGAGAAGCAGGTATAGAGGGTTTAATTGAATTCTTAGAAGTCAAAACAGTTGGTGGCTGGAATTAATTAAAAACTGATTTATTTTTTAACCCCTCAAGAAAGTTTAAACATTTTTTTAATTCATCTAATTTAATATATTCGTCTACTTTATGTGCTTGTTCTATAGATCCAGGTCCACATACTACTGTGCTAATACCGATCTCTTGAAATAATCCTGCTTCCGTTCCAAAGGAGACTACACTTCTTACATTATCCCCAGTTATACTTGAAACTAATTCACAAGCATCTGATTTTTCTTCTCTATCAAATCCGATTATTTCTCCTATAATCTCTTTTGTAACTGATGAGTCAGGAAAAACTTTTTTCATTTCTGGTAATAGTATTTTGTTTACGTATTTTTCCATTTCATCATTAACAAAAATACCATCCTCTTTAACTACAGGTCTTAATTCCCAATCTACTTTACATTTATCTGCTATTACATTTCTTGCTATACCACCGGAAATCCCTCCAATTTGAAGTGTAGTAAATGGAGGATCAAAAACGGAGTCTTTTGGCGCTCTTTTTTTAAGTACCTCTCTTAATTCTAAAAGTTTATTTATAAATTTTGATGCAAATTCAACTGCATTTACTCCTTTGTGTGGTGCAGAGCCATGACCAGCCAGACCCTTAAAATGCGTAGTATATTCATAACATCCTTTATGACCATCTATAATTTTCATATTAGTTGGTTCTCCAACAATACATATTCCATTTTTGATTCCTTTTTTTTTTAATTCTTCTATTAAAATAGGAGCACCTTGGCATGCTGTTTCTTCGTCAAAAGTAAAACAAAAATTTATATCTCTGTCTAAATTTGATTTTGAGTAGATAGGCGCATATGCTAGAGTACATGCAATAAATCCCTTCATATCACATGAACCTCTTCCGTAAAGTTTATCTCCTTTAATAGTTGCTTTGAATGGATCTGTAGACCAACTTTTTGAAACAGGAACTACATCTGTGTGACCAGATAGTATTATTGGTTTTTTCCCTTTTTGTTTTGTAGCTTTAAGAGTAGCGAAGAGATTAACTCTCTTTTTATCTTTATCAAATGTTTTAAAAGAAGTAGCGCCTAAATTTTTTAATATATCATCACAGTAATCAATCAATGATGAATTATCTTCACCAGAAATAGTTTTAAATGAAATTAAATCTGTGAGGATTTTAATTGTGTTTTCGTATAAAGGTTGTAGATTATTGTTAATATTCATTTATTAATTTAATTATATATTAATTTCATGAAAGAACAAATAACCTACGATATATTTGATAAAGTTGATATTAGATTAGGAACAGTAATTTCTGTTAAAAAAAATGAAAAAGCTAGAAAACCTTCTTTAGTAGTTGAAGTTGATTTTGGTCCAGAAATTGGAATAAAACAATCTTCAGCTCAAATAACTCATTATTATAGTGAAGAGAATTTATTAGGCAAACAAGTCATTGGTGTTTGTAATTTTCCCGAAAAGAATATAGCTGGTATTAAATCTCAAGTTTTAATCCTTGGCTCTATTGACCAAGAAGGAAGAGTTACATTAGTTCATCCTTCCCAAAAAGCAGAAAATGGTTTGCCGATAGCATAACTTTATGCACCCAGAATTATTGTCCTTATCTTTATTCATGCTTGCTACAAGTTGTTCACCAGGTCCAAATAATATAGTAGCATCTTATTCTGGTTTTAACTTTGGTATAATTAAGACATTTCCACATATGCTAGGTGTTATATTTGGATTTACTATAATGGTATGTGTTTTAAATTTTGGCCTTGTGAATATATTTAAAATTTATCCTCTTATACAAGAAATACTTAAAGTCTCTGGATCAATTTTTTTAATTTATTTAGCTTACAAAATATCTTTCTCAAGTAGTTTAAAAGAAAAAGAGAAGGACAGTCCATTAAAATTTATTGAAACCTTTTTTTTCCAGTTTTTAAATCCAAAAGGTGTAATTGTAGGAATAATAATTATTTCTACTTATGTTGAGAGTGGCAAAAACTTTTTAAATCATTCCTTTTGGGTAATTGCTGTTTGTTTTTTTTCGGCATTTATAAGTATTACATTTTGGACTTTAGTTGGTAAATTTTTGCGAAGATTCGCGACAAATGATAAATTTATTAAGCGTTTTAACTATGTTATGTCACTTCTTTTATTAACATGTATAGCTACATTTTACTTATAAATCTGATACATAATTTCGACTAAATAATTTATAAAATAAATATTTATGAAACCAGGCAATAAGAATTCTTATAAATCATTAGCATCAATAAATATTGATGGAAAAAATTATAAATATTTTTCTTTAGCAGAGGCAGAAAAAAATGGTCTTACTGGTATATCAAAGTTACCTAAATCAATTAAAGTTTTATTAGAAAATTTATTAAGATATGAGGATGATACTACAGTAAATAAAGAACAAATTGACGCAATTAGAGATTGGTTGAAAAATAAAAAATCTAGTACCGAGATAGCCTATAGACCAGCAAGAGTATTACTTCAGGATTATACAGGAATACCTGCTGTTGCTGATTTAGCAGCAATGAGAGAGGCCATTAAAGAAAAAAACAAAGATCCAAAATCAATTAATCCTCTATCACAAGTTGATTTAGTGATTGATCATTCTGTTCAAGTTGATGAATTTGCAAAAAAAAATTCATTAGAAAAAAATGTAGAAATTGAATTTAAAAGAAATGGAGAAAGGTACTCATTTTTAAAATGGGGACAACAAGCATTCGACAATTTTAGAATCGTACCACCAGGAACGGGAATCTGTCACCAAGTTAATTTAGAGTATTTGTCAAAAGTAATCTGGTCAGAAAATTATGAGGGAGAGAATTATTTATTTCCAGATACATTAGTTGGAACAGATAGTCATACAACAATGGTTAATGGACTCTCTGTTCTTGGTTGGGGAGTTGGTGGAATTGAAGCTGAAGCTGGAATGTTAGGCCAACCAATTTCAATGTTAATACCTGAGGTAGTTGGATTCCAAATTTTAAATAAATTACCTGAGGGTACAACTGCAACTGATTTAGTTTTAACAGTAGTGAAAATGCTAAGAGATAAAGGAGTAGTTGGAAAATTTGTTGAATTTTATGGTGAGGGATTAAAAAATTTAACATTAGCCGATAGAGCCACAATTGCAAACATGGCACCTGAATATGGTGCAACATGTGGTTATTTTCCAATAGATGAAGAGACTTTAAAGTATTTAGAGTTTTCAGGCAGAGATAAGAAAATAATTAGAGTCGTTGAAGAATATTCAAAGGCACAAGGTCTTTGGAAAAGTAACGAAATTGAATTTAGTGATACTATCACTCTTGATATGTCAACTGTAGTTCCGACAATATCAGGACCAAAAAGACCTCAAGATAAAGTATTATTAACTAATGCATCTAATAATTTTAAAGAAGTTTTTGAAAGTATTAATAATAGAAAAAATCTAAATTATTCAAATGTAGAAGGTACGGATTATAAAATAAGTGATGGATCTATATTAATTGCTGCAATTACATCATGTACAAACACATCTAATCCAAATGTTTTGATTGCAGCAGGTCTTCTTGCAAAAAAAGCTGTGGAGCTTGGGTTAAAAACTAAGCCTTGGGTAAAAACTTCCTTAGCACCAGGATCTCAAGTTGTTACAGACTATTTGTCAAAAGCTGGATTAAATTCATACTTGGATGAACTTGGATTTAATTTAGTCGGGTATGGGTGTACAACTTGCATAGGTAACTCAGGACCATTGCCTGAAAATATAAGTAAATCAGTAAAAAATGATAATATATATGCAGTTTCTGTTTTGTCAGGTAACAGAAATTTTGAGGGAAGAATATCCCCATTAGTTAAGGCAAATTATTTAGCATCACCACCCCTTGTTGTTGCTTATGCACTTGCTGGGTCAATGTTTGTGAATTTGTATAAAGATCCCCTGGGGAAAGATGTAAAAGGAAAAGATATATTTCTAAAAGATATTTGGCCATCTAATAAAGAAATAGAGGAGACTTTAAAAGAGTCTTTAAATCCTGAAATGTTTATAAAAAGATATTCAAATGTTTTGACTGGACCCGATCAATGGAGAAGAATTAAAACCGAGGAAAGCAGTATATATAATTGGAACGAAAGTTCTACTTATGTTAAAAAGCCTCCGTTTTTTGAAAATATGACAGATGAGCCAGAGGGATTTCAATCAATAAAAGATGCTCGACCATTATTGATTTTAGGAGATATGATTACAACAGACCACATATCTCCAGCAGGATCTATACAAAAAGACAGCCCTACTGGAGAATATTTTATGAAACATCAAATTTTACCTCAAGATTATAATTCATATGGTTCTAGAAGAGGAAATCATGAAGTAATGATGAGAGGAACATTTGCAAATATTAGAATTAAAAATGAGATGGCACCAGGTACAGAGGGTGGTTTTACAAAATTATATCCAGAAAATAAAGTTATGCCAGTATATGAAGCAGTAATGGAGTATAAAAAAAGAGGAACAGATCTAATTGTAATTGGTGGAAAAGAATATGGAACGGGCTCCTCAAGAGATTGGGCGGCCAAAGGAACTAAATTATTAGGTGTCAAGGCTGTAATAGCTGAAAGTTTCGAAAGAATACATAGATCAAATTTAGTTGGCATGGGAATACTTCCACTACAATTTGTAAACGGTGCTGATAGAAATAAGCTTAATTTGAAGGGATCAGAATTGATAAGTATATTAAATTTAGAAAAGGGCATTGAACCTGGTGATAATTTAACTGTTGATATAAAATATGCATCAGGAGAAATTAAAAAAATTAAATTACTCTGTAGGATAGATACAAAAAATGAATTAGAATATTACAAAAATGGTGGAATATTACAATATGTACTAAGAAATATGTTTTAATTATGGATCAAGAAATAGATTTAATAAATAAAAATACAAGAAATGAGAGAATTATAAATTTTTTTAAAAAAAATTATAAAATATTTATTTTATCGATTTCTTTAATAATAATAATAATTCTTATATTTTTTGGATTAGAGTATTTAAATAAAAAAAAAAATATCAAATTATCAAACACATACAATAATATTATTTCTAGCTACGAATCAAAAAATAAAAATTTTGTTATTGAGGAACTTAAAAAAATTATCGAACAAAAAAACAAAACATACTCTCCATTGTCATTATTTTTTTTGATTGATAATGATTTAATTACCTCTAAAGCTGAAATCAATAATTATTTTGATTTAATTATAAACGATATTAAGTTAGAAAAAGAAATAAAGAATTTAATAATTTACAAAAAAGCTCTTTATAATTCGGATAGTATTTCAGAGGATCAATTAATCCTAATTTTGAACCCAATAATAAACAGCAACAGTATATGGAAATCACACTCTTTATATCTTTTAGGTGAATATTTTTTCTCTAAAGGAGAAGATCAAAAAGCAAAAGAATTTTTTCAAAAAATATTAACTAGTCAAAATGCTAACGAACAAATCATATTAGAGGCACAAAAAAGATTAAAAAGAGATCTAAGTGAATAAAATCAAATTATCTATAGTAATTAGCCTATTTTTATATAACTGCTCTTTAAACCCAAATTCTAAATTTTGGACTGAAGAGCAAGATTTAAGTCAGGACAACAAAAATTATAAGATAATAAAAGTTTTTAAAGAAGATGAAAATAAAAAAGATGAATTTAATAAAAATATAGAGATTAAGCTTGTTTCAAAATTTAAAAATAAAAAATTTTATAAAAATTTAGATAATAATTTTGGATTCCAAAATTTTGAAGGAGAGCTTAATAAAATTTCTAAATATAACTTTTCAAAAATAAAAGATTTCAATATCTATAAACCAGATCCAATATTTCATGATAAAGGAATAATCTTTTTTGAATCTGATGGTACAATTATAAATTTTGACTTTAATTCTAAATTAATATGGAAACAAAATATATATAACAAAAAAGAAAAAAAAGTTGGACCAATTTTATATTTTTCAATTTATGAAAATTTTCTAATCGTTGCTGATAATCTAGCTAAATATTATAAATTAGATTTAAATTCAGGTAATATTATATGGAAAAAAGAAAAAAGTTCTCCGTTTAATTCACAAATTAAAACATATAAAAACAATTTTTATCTAATTGACTCAGATAATATTCTTAGATCAATCTCAGTGCACGATGGTAAAGAAAATTGGGACGTTAGAACAGATAGTTTTTTAATTCAATCAAAAAAAAGATTATCTCTTGTTGTAACTCCTGATAAAGTTATTTTTATAAATAAAGTTGGTGACATAACCGCTGTAGATATTTCAGACGGTGAATTAAGATGGCAAACCCCTACCCAAGATACGGCAGTTCATGCAGGTTCATTTTCAGTATCTAATTCAGATTTAGTTTTAGATAATCAAAATTTATATATTTCAAATAATAAAAATGGTTTTTTCTCAATTGATACTACGGGTGGGATAATTAATTGGAAGCAAGATTTACTCTCAATTACAAGACCAACAATAATTCAAAATTTAATTTTTACTATTACTTTAGATGGAAATCTCGTTGTAATTGAGAAAAAGACAGGCAATATAATTAGAATTACAAATTTATTTGAAAAATTAAAAAAAAAAAATAGAGAAAATATTTTAGCCAATGGATTTGTTGTAGGAAAAAAATATATCTATTTATCTACTAATAATGGTAGATTATTTTTAATTGATACATTAACCGGAAAAACATCTAAAATTATTAAAATTGATAACCAAAATATCTCTGGGCCTTTTGTTGTAAATAAATTTTTATATTTAATTAAAAACAAATCTATAATCAGATTAAACTAGTATGTTTCTAAAGTTATTAGAAAAGCTTGGAAGAAAAAAAATTGTTTTAGATAGAGGTCCTTCTCATCCAAAATACAGTGAAGCAAAACCTTGGATGAACAGATATTATATTTTATTTCGACACAGGCCTAAGTGGTTTCCCTTTAATATTTTAATTCATGAAATGTTAGATGATGACCATGGTGATGGTGTTCATAATCATTTATTTCCTTTTATGACTATCATTTTAAGAGGTGGTTACTTTGAAACTTTGAAAAGTGGAAAATATTGGCGACCTCCAGGATATATTGGTTTTAGATCGGCTAATACATTTCATAGGGTTGATTTGAAACCTGGAACTAAACCTATGACACTTTTTTTTTCTGGTCCTTACGGTTTAAGAAAAGGGCCAAGATCAGAATATGGCATAGATTTTAAAACTAAAATTAAATAAAAGTACTTATTTTTTTAAGGATTGAAATGCTTGTAATGCAGCATTTCTAGCACTCTCATGATTAACAATTGGTGAAGGGTAATCTCTTCCTATCACAATATTTATTTGTTCTTGATATTTTTTTTCTAATTCCCAAGGTTTTTGTAGATATTCTTTTGGAAAATTTTTTAATTCAGGAACCCATTTTAAAGTATATTCGCCGTTTTTATCAAACTTTTCTCCCTGTAAGAATGGGTTAAATATTCTAAAATATGGAGCTGCGTCCGCACCACTACCTGCAACCCATTGCCATTGTGCAACATTATTTGCCTCATTAAAGTCCACTAAGCAATTTCTAAAATGTTTTTCACCTTCTCTCCAATGTATTCTTAAATGTTTTATTAAAAAGGATGCTACTACCATTCTTAGCCTGTTATGCATCCAACCTGTTTCATATAATTCTCTCATTCCAGCATCAACAATAGGGTAACCGGTCATTCCTTTTTTCCATGCGTCTAGATGTTTATTATTTTTAACCCAGGGAAATCTGTCAAACTCTTTACGTAAATTTCCTTTAAGCATTTCAGGAAAATTATTTATTAAACTATGAGAAAATTCTCTCCACCCTAGTTCATTAATATATTTTCTATAACCTTTTCCTTTATTCTTAATTTCGCTACATTCCCTCCAGATTGTTTCAACAGAAATTTGTCCATGTTTCAAATATGGAGAAATTTTTGAGGTTCCTTCTATATTGGGATAATCTCTTGTATCACCATATTGCGAAATTTTATTTTTTATAAATTCTTTTGATATTTTTAAAGCTTCAGTTTCAGATGGCATCCAATATTTTTCAAATTTTTTGTACCAATTATTTTTTGGTAAAATTTTTTCAATTTGAATTGTATTTTTGAAAAATGATTTAGAATTTTTTAATTTTTTAATATTTGTTGGTTTCGATGGAATTTTGTTTAGATATCTTTGTTCAGCATTTTTCCAAAATGGAGTAAATACTTTGAAAGGAGTGCCATCATCTTTCACTACTTCTTGATATTCAATTAAAATATTTCCTTTAAATAATTTAAAATTTATTTTATTTACATTAAAATGACTTGATATTTTTGTTTCTTTATATTTTTGAGAAGGTTCATAAACTTTATTTGCATATATAGAAATATCTTGATTATTTTTAATATTTGCTAAGACTTCTACATCATCACCTAATAAAACTTCTAAGTTAATATTATATACCTTCAAATCTTTTTGTAGATTTTTTAAAGATTTGAATAACCACCATTTTTGTGCCTCTCTTTTACCGTCAAATTCAATTTTATTATAAACGTATAGAGCTGTTACAATTTCATGGTTTTGAGTTGCATACGATAGTGCTGCATTATCTTTAATTCTTAAATCTTCCCTTAACCATACTAAAGCTATTTTTGTCATGTTGGTTTATTCTAATCTTTTTTATTTAATAATTCATGATACAAATTTTCATCTGCGTCACCTTCACACCCAATTATTAATACATTAGAATTTTTGTTTAATTTGATTTCTTTTTTATCATCTTCGTTATTGCATAATCCTATTATAGAAATTATTCCGGGTGTGGAGCACTCACCGCCAACAATTTTCTCATCACAAAACTCAGAATTAGCTAAGTATTTCACTGTTTTCGAGATGTTATCATCTTTAACTGTTACACAATAATCGAGAGAATTTTTAAGTATTTGCCATGGTATTAAAGATACCTCGCTACATGACATACCACCTAAGATACTTTCTTGTTCTATTTGAATTTTTTTAATTTCGCCTACCTTGATGCTTTCCAAAACGCAAGCAGCACTATCAGGCTCAACGACTATTATAATAGGGTTATAATCTAAATATCTTGCCATTCCAGCAATCATTCCTGCAGCCATACCCCCAACTCCAGCTTGAAGAAAAATATGAGAAATTTTTTGATTATCTATCTGTTCTGAAATTTCTTTCATCATTACAGAATATCCAGCCATTGTTAATTTTGGAACATCTACATAATTTTCCCAAGCCACATCTTGTACAATTTGCCAATTATTTTTTTTTGACTGTTTAACACATTCGTTCAAAGAGTTTTCATAATTTCCTTTTACTCTTATTACGTCTGCTCCAAAATTTTTCATAACTTGCACTCTATTTTCACTTACATACTCACTAACAAATATTTTACAGTCTAGTCCTAATTTTTGTGTTCCCCAAGCTACTGATCTTCCATGATTTCCAGCAGTAGCCGTAGAAACAATTATTTCTTTATTTCCTTTTGTAACTTTTTCTACAGCATAGGCACCACCAAGAGCTTTAAATGACTTTAAATGAAATCTTTTAGACTCGTCTTTATAAAAAATCCTATTAACATTTAATTTTTTTGAAAGCTTATTAAGTTGTAACAAAGGAGTCGGCGAGTAATTTTTCCATTTAGATATTGCTTTATAAGCTTCATCAATTTCTTTTTCTGTAAGTATATTTAAAATTTTTTTTTTATTAAAGTTGCTTTCATTATTTTTCAAACAATTGGAAATCTTCCAGTCAGATATCTCAATGGACATAAATTAGCAATCTAGTGTATTTTTCTTTTCCCAATCTGTGACTGGTTTATTTTTATCAAAAGTTTCATCTAGATTAAAATTGTCAATTTCTTGATTTCTTAACTTAATATAACTCTTGATAACATCCTCACCAAAAATTTCATTTATATCTTTGTTGTCTTCAAGTTTCTGTAAAGAATCCTCAAGTTGATCTGGAAGTTTTGAAAGCTCTGGGTAATTTTCATAATCAGTGTACATGTTGCAGTTTAGAAGTTTTCCTGGATCTGACCTATTATTAAGTCCATATAATCCAGATGCAATTACTCCTGCTTGTAATAGATAGGGATTAGCAGACCCATCCATTAGTCTTAGTTCAAATCTACCAGGGTCAGGTATCCTAATCATATGTGTTCTATTATTTCCCGAATATGAAATACTTGAAGGTGACCATGATGATCCAGATTTCGTAGGTGGAGCATTTATTCTTCTATAACTATTTATTGTAGGATTGAAAAAAGCGGACAGCGACTCCGCATGTTTCATAATCCCACCTAAAAAATTATATGCCATTTTACTTAAACCATATCTATCTCCATTATCTAAGAACTTATTTATCTTTCCATTCCATAAAGATATATGTGCATGACATCCATTGCCTGTAAGGTTAGAAAATGGTTTTGGCATAAATGTTGCTCTTAAACCATGCTTCTCAGCAAGTGATTTAACCATAAATTTAAAAAAAACATGTCTATCAGCTGTTATCAAGCAATCTGAGTAATCCCAATTCATTTCAAATTGACCGTTAGCATCTTCGTGGTCATTTTGATACGGACCCCAACCTAATTCAATCATACAATCACATATTTCTTTTATTAAATCATATCTTCTCATTAGAGCAGATTGATCATAACATGGCTTTGACTGAGTATCTCTTTCATCAGCAATTTGTGTACCATCTGGAGTAATCAAAAAGTACTCACATTCTACACCAGATTTCATATTAAGGTTTTTTTTAGACAACATATTAATTTGATTTTTTAAAATAACTCTTGGAGAAGCTTTAACTGGTTTGCCATTCATCCATAGATCTGCTGATAGCCAACCAACTTCTTTATTCCACGGTAACTGAATTAAACTATCAGCATCTGGAATTGCAAACATATCTGTATCAGCAGGGGTCATGTCCAACCATGTCGCAAAACCTGCGAAACCTGCTCCATTTTTTTGCATATCGTTAATTGCTCTAGTAGGAACTAATTTTGATCTTAAAACTCCAAAAAGATCAACAAAGCTTATTAAAAAATATTTAATTTTATTTGTTTTAGCAATCGATGAAAGATTTTTTGACATATTTTAACTTAGCATGTTTTTATTTAAAAAAAGATAAAAAGAAGTCTTTATAATAAATTAAATTTACTAATATAATAATAATTATTGCTACCACAACTCCATACTTTGCTTTCGGCCATGCAAGTCTAGCCATTTTTTCTGGAGTTTTATTTTGAGTAGATTTTAATTTTTCTTCTTGCATTTTAAAAAGGGCGCATAAAATTTATGCGCCCTTAATTTCAATTATTACCCATCGGTAACATTATTTTTCCAGTCATTAGATCCGTGTCTTTTTCTAGCAAGTTTTTCAAGTTTTTCAGTTTCTTGTCTTGCAGATATAACAGTCCATCCTATCCAAATGACAAAGGCTATTAGAACTAGAATACCTTCTGTTCCAACTCCTGGATAAACAGCGCCCTGTACTTTTTCAGCACTTAAGTGCTCTATCCAATTTGTTACTGTCGCCATGTTATCCTCCTTTACCTACTGGCCGAGGCAACTGATTTTTCATCTTCTTTAGCAGCCTCCATTATTTCATAGTCAAGTCCAGCTAATTCTACTTCACGAGGTATTCTTAGTTTACCCATTCCGTGAAGAACTTTAGCTAATATCCAACCTGGGATAAAACCAAGAACTACAAACATTATTAATGCACCTATAAACATTCCCAAAGGATTGATAGCCGCGTAATTTGAACCATCCCACATAGCTCCAACACTATAACCGGATGAAGGATATCCATTAAGAACAAATCCACAGATTACTAAACCTGCAAATCCAGCATAACCATGCACAGCTACCGCACCAACAGCATCATCAATTTTGAACTTACGTTCAACCCAATAATGTAATTTATATGCAATAACTACACCAATCATACCAATGATCATTGATTGAATTGGATGATATAAATCATTACCTGCAGATGCACATATAATACCTGCTAGTCCTGATGAATAAGTCCAGAAAGGATCACCTCTAGATATAACATAACCTGCTAACAATCCTCCAGATAAAGACATCAAGAAGTTCATTGTAATACCACTTAATGTAGTAGGGGTTACATATATATTTGTTGCAGTAAAGTAAGTTACACCTTCCATTCCATACTCTGGTCCAAGATTAAATATTGGTATATTACAAGCAGCATAAAATCCCCAGAAACCTGTATAAATTAGAAACAGTCCAATTGTTACTAACCATGGGTTTCTTGGTCCAATATTTCTAGGTTCACCAGATGATGAAAACTTTCCAATTCTTGGTCCTAAAACAGCTAAAACACCTAATGCAAATCCACCAGCTACTGCATGAATTACACCAGATGCATATGCATCATGATATCCAAGTATTTTCAGCATCCAACCATCAAAGTGCCATCCCCATGCAGCGTCTATTGTCCAGAAAACTGATCCAATAGCAATTGCAAGAATTCCAAATGCAAATGTTGTGATTCTTTCTATTACAGCACCAGATACAATCGAAGCTGCTGTCCATGAAAATAATAAAAATGCTGCCCAAAATACTCCACTTATATGGTCACCTAAATTAACAGCCATAAGATCGCTGGTAGGAACGTACCATTTAGCACTAAAAGTAGAATCATCTGTAATTAATGCTGCACTTTCATTCATTATTGATGGTGCAAGTCCCGGTCCTGTTGGAAAAGCCCAATAAATCCACCAACCAAACAGAAACCATGTTACTGTTACAAGTGGTATCAGCATAGTATTTTTCATTAAAGTATGCTGATGGTGTTTGTATCGGGAAGCTCCTACTTCATACATACAGAATCCAACATGGATCAAAAACATTAGTACTACAGTGATCCAATAATAAAATTCTGTGAATATGGTCGTCAATGCACCTAGTTCGTCAGTCATTTCAAACCTCCTTTTGATTTAACAATTAGATGATATTAATAAATCATTATCTTAGTACAATGATTAAAAACCTGCTTTGATAGGCAAATTTATAAATAAAAATCAACCTAGGGTAGATAAATTTTTTTGATTCTTAAAATTTTCTGTATGCCTTTTTTAAATCAACTAAAGGATGGTTTGGAGACATTTGAAATTTTACTAAAAGTTCTCTAGCTATCATATCTCTATCTTGTTGATTATTTGGTAGTTTTATTTTCTTTGGTATTGTAACCCAACCATTGGCATTTCGATCAAACACAGCAGGTCTATCTTCTTCATAACCCATATGTACATCTTCTAACCAATTTAAATCATCCCATCCCATTGCTTCAATATATTTTTTTAAAAATGGGGTTATTCTCGAATAATCTGGAAGTAAGTTAACATCGTATCTATAACCAATTGTCTGCCCTATCATTTTTTCTCTAGCAGACTCTCTTTTCTTACCTAATTGACCTTTTGTTTCTTTATTTTTTTTCTTTTTGTTTTTTTTCTTACTCATAGATTAAATCTTATGATAGTCATCAACACCAACAGTGTGATTTGTTCCAGATAAAGGAACTTTTGCTAGTGCAGATGCTTCCATTGTTAATGCAGCCATATCCTCTGGTTCTAAAGAATGAATATTTGTTTTTCCACATGCTCTTGCTAATAGTTGAGCCTCAAGAGTCATTGTATGTAGATAATTATAAACTCTTAGAGCTGCTTCATCAGGATTTAGTCTTTTTCTAAGTTTTGGATCTTGTGTTGCTACGCCAACTGGACAACGACCCGTATGACAGTGGTAACAGTGACCTGCTGGTACACCCATCTCTTTTTCAAAATTTGACTCTGGAATTTCTTTATTACAATTAAGAGCAATCATTGCTCCTGTCCCAATTGCAATTGCGTCTGCGCCTAGAGCAAGAGCTTTTGCCATGTCTGCACCATCTCGGACTCCGCCAGCATAAATAAGTGTTACTTTTCCAGTTTGACCAACATCATCTAATGCTCTTCTTGCCTCTCTTATTGCAGCAATACCAGGAATACCTGTATTAGCTGCAGCAATATGGGGACCTGCACCAGTAGATCCTTCCATCCCATCTAAATATATAGAGTCTGGATCACATTTGGCAGCCATCCTAACATCGTCATAAACCTTTGCGGCTCCAAGTTTTAATTGTATAGGCACTTTATTTTTTGTTAATTCTCTTAATTCCTGAACTTTTAATGCTAAGTCGTCTGGACCCAACCAGTCAGGATGTCTTGCTGGAGATCTTTGATCAATACCTGCGGGCAACGATCTCATTTCAGCAACTTGATCCGTTACTTTTTGGCCCATTAAATGACCACCCATTCCTACTTTTTGACCTTGTCCAATAAATACTTCTATACCATCAGCTAGTTGAGCATGATGAGGATTAAAACCATATCTAGATTGAATACATTGATAGTACCATTTTTCAGAATATCTTCTTTCATCAGGTATCATTCCACCTTCACCCGAGCATGTTGCGCTACCAGCCATAGTAGCACCTCTAGCTAGAGCTGTTTTAGCTTCATAAGATAGAGCTCCAAAACTCATTCCAGTAATGTAAACTGGTATGTCTAATTCTACAGGATTTTCACATCTTGGTCCTATTATAGTTTTAGTCTCACATTTCTCTCTGTATCCTTCAATTACAAATCTTGTAAGAGTTCCTGGCAAAAAAACTAAATCATCGAATGTTGGAATTTTTTTCATTAATGCCATTCCACGCATTCTATATCTACCAAGTTGAGCCTTGATATGAATATCGTCTATAACTTCAGGTGTAAAAATTGCATTGTAACCTAATAAACTTTTATTTCTTTTTGAAAATTCGGTTTTACTGTTCCCATTTGAGTGACCATTCGTTTTTCCGTTTTTCTTTTTTGCCATTATATAGCTCCTTTTTTTTCTGTTGGTTCTAATGCGTCATAATTCCAAAGTTTTTTACCAGCAACAACTTTAGTCATTTTAGAAACATCAAAATTGTCACCAATCTCTGCAACATTAAGTTTTCTATTAAGCCAATCTATATCACTTTTTGTCATAGGCGACTCGACCGCATCGCTTCCAAAAGAACCAATCTTTCCACCAACGTATATAGTTCCATCATACATAGAATCTCCTAGATTAATTCCCACATCTCCTAAAATAATTATTCTACCTCTCTGCATCATAAATCCCGTGAAAGCGCCTGCATCTCCACCAACAACTATTGTTCCGCCTTTTTGGTCAATTCCTGTTCTTGCACCAACACTCCCTTTACAAATTAGATCTCCACCTCTTAAGGCTGCTCCAAAGCACGATCCTGCATTTTTCTCAATTACAACTTTTCCAGCCATCATATTTTCAGCACACGACCAGCCAACTCGTCCATTAACTCTTACTGTTGGTCCGTCAATTGAACCAATTCCAAAGTATCCTAAACTTCCTTCAAAAATTAAATTTAATTTATTTAATATTCCAACTCCTAAGCTGTGTTTACCTTGTGGATTTTTAATGACTATAGTTCCATATCCTTGACTCATTAACTCATCAATTTTTTTGTTTGCTTCCTTGCAGTCCATATTCATTACATCTAAGTCAGTTCTTTTATTAAAATCTACGTCATAAGTTCCCCAATAATAGAAATTTTCTGCCTCGTCTGGATTAAAAAATTTTTGTTGAGTTTTGCCCTTGAGTACCTCAGTATGAAGACCCATCGATTGGGCTTTTGTTTTCTTTTCTACTGTTTTTATATTTGCCATACTTTAACTTCTCCATCAAATGGGTCATATGTATCGATTTCTTGAGGAAGTATTGACCTAATTGCAATTTCCTCTGAACCCATCGCTACTAAATCTTCTGACTCATATAATACCAGTGGTTTTGCCGCCATTGTATCTTTTGCCATACCTAAAGAGTCTTTAGTTGCAACAAAATAAGTAAAAACTCCATCTAAACCGCTCAATGAGTCTTTCATACCCTCTTCTAATGTAGCTCCATTCCTCATTTTTTCTGCTAGGTAAACTGCTATAAGTTCTGAATCACACTCAGACATAAATCTCATACCTTTATTTTCAAGCACTCTTCTATTATTCCAATAATTCGTTAATTGCCCATTGTGGACTACAGATACATCGCTAAATGGATATCCCCAAAAAGGATGTGCAGATTTAATATCTACACCTGACTCTGTCGCCATCCTTGCGTGGCCTATTGCATGAGTTCCTTTTAAATCTCCTAATCCATATCGCTCTGAAACTACTTTAGCATCACCTAAATCTTTTATTAATTCAAGAGATTTGCCAATTGAGAGTATTTCAACGTTTTCAATGCTTTCAATTTTTTTTGAGAATTCCATTAAATCTTTATCGTATTCCATTTCATATCTAAAAGAGTATGGAGTTAGCCTATCTTCCTTTATAATTTTTGCTCCAAGTGTGTTAAGCATTTGATCAACTAGTTTTTTTCTTTCATCGTAAACGCTAGCATCTTCATTAACAGAACTACTACCTTCACCGACATTTTCTCCTACTTTAAATCTAAGAATAAAATTTTTTCCATCATTGTCTGCATAAAGAGCATAACCTGTAGAGTCTGGACCTCTGTGCTTCAACGCTTGCAACATTTGTTGCAATTCTGATCCAACATTTGAAGTTTTTCCTCTATGTATTAATCCCGCAATTCCACACATAATAATTTAACCTTATAATAAAAAAACTAAGGAAGGCAATCTAAATAAGTATCAAGATCCCACTGTGTCGTCGCTCCTAAGAATTTTTCCCACTCATCATTTTTATACCAATGAAATACTTTATACATCTCATCAGGCATTGATGATTTTATTACCTCGTCCTCTGCCAGTCTATCTAAAGCTTCTCCTAAACTTAATGGCAGCTTCTTAACATCTTTGCCTGCTTTTTTAGCTTCATACATACTTCTAGATTCAGGTTTAGATGGTTTTAGATTTTTTGATATACCATGGTCACATGCTTTTAATAAAGCTGCGCCTAATAGATATGGATTGTGCATTGAGTCAACTGATCTGTACTCGAATCTGCCAGGAGCTGATACTCTTAAACCACATGTTCTGTTTTGATATCCCCAATCTGCATAAACTGGAGCCCAAAAACCTTGATCCCAAAGTCTTCTATAAGAATTTACTGTTGATGATCCTAAAGCAGTTAGAGCAGGTAAGTGCTCCATAATTCCGGCAATAGATTGCAAACCAACTTTACCAGGTAGCTGCATATCTTTAGTATCAGGCATAAAAGTATTTGTTCCTCCTTGAACGTAACCGAATACTTCCTCTACACCGGGCAATTTCTTATGACCTAATTTGTTTGTCACGACTTTTCCACCCTTCCATAAAGACATGTTTGTATGACAGCCACTCGCTGATACACCCATAAAGGGTTTTGTCATAAAGCAAGCAATTAAATTGTGCTCTCTTGCTACTTGTGCACATATTTGTCTGTAAGTAGAAAGTCTATCTGCATTTCTTAAAACATTGTCATATGTCCAGTTTAATTCTAACTGTCCTGGAGCATCTTCATGATCTCCTTGAATCATATCTAAGCCCATTGCAGAAGCATATTCAATTACTTTCATAAATACTGGCCGCAAAGATTCAAATTGATCAATGTGATAACAGTATGGTTTTGAAAATCCTGAACCAGTAGGAGTTCCATCCGGATTTTTTGTTAACCACATCATTTCAGGTTCTGTTCCAACTCGTAATTCAAGTCCGTGTTTTTTCTTAAATTCATCCATAAAAATTCTTAAGTTACCTCTACAGTCAGAAGTTAAATGACCACCTGGATTTTCTCTTTCTTCTCTATTTCTAAAACATGTTACAAAAACTCTTCCAATTCTTTTATCCCAAGGTAATTGACAGAAAGTTTCAGGGTCAGGTATACCAACAAGTTCCATAGCTTCTGGTCCATACCCAATATAATTTTTATGTCTGTCTACAAATAAGTTAGCAGTAGATCCATAAACTAACTGAAAACCCTTTTCAGCAGTTCTTTCCCAATGATCAGCAGGTATTCCTTTTCCAACAACTCTTCCTGTTACCGAAATAAATTGGTAATAAATATAAGTTATTCCTAACTCATTAATTTTTTCTCTTACTTTTTTTACTAAATTTGCTCTACCTGGTTGATTTACATGTTTTTCGAGATCAGTCATTTTCCCCCTTAGAATTTTATGATTAAAAAGGTAACTGAAAAAAAATTATCTGTCTAGCTTGATTAATTAACTCCAAGGGAACGGGCTATTAGAAGTAGGGTGAAGCTCACCTTTCTCGTACCGGTTGAATCTAAATGGTTTTAATAACTCACTTTCGTTTCCAAGAATTTCATCTGCCACAAGTTTTCCAACACCCATCATTTTATATCCATGATTAGAGTCTGCTATTATATAAACATTTTCACAAAACTTATCAAAAACTGGAAAGCTATCTGGAGTAAAACATCCTAAACCACCTGATGGTCCTTGCTTATATTGATTTGACTTACCTTCAAATCTTTTTTGACAATGTGCTAATGCTGAAGACCACATATGTGCAAAATCATCTGTAGTTTGATAATCTTTTGAAGCTAATCCATAAGGATCAACTTTTACATCTTCAACCTTATCGTCGACTTTAAAAGGAGCAGCTCCTCCTTGAATACCTAACTTTTCACAAACATCTGGTTTATAATATATTCCCCACATTTTGTCTGTTATTAAAGATTTATCTCTATCTGAATATAATGGTTCATCACTATCAACATGTATCAATGGAGGCATTTTTCCGTCATCAGTTTTTAAAAAACCATCTCCCACATTCATGACTCCTTCTTGTAAGAACCAATATTTCCACATATTTTGATTATCTTTTGTTTCTCCATTGTATTTTATAGAAATTTTTTTCGGTAATTCTAACATTTCCCAAAACTTATAAACCCATGGTCCAACAGCTACTATTACTTGCTCACATTCAATTGTACCTAAATTAGTTTCAACTCCAGTCACTGCCTTGCTATTACTCCCTTTTTTGAAACCAGTTACCTCAACACCACTAATAATATTTGCACCTTGATTTAATGCTTTTTTTCCACATGCATTTATCGCTATTTTATTTGGTGAATATCCACCTTGTTTCTCATGTAAAATACTTGTTATCCCTTTTGCCTGCCAGTCGCTAAACATATTTTTCATATAATTAAAGCATTTCTCTTCACCCTCAATAAATTCAGAATTATAACCAATTTTTTGCTGTTGCTCATAAACAGAGTTCATATCTTTTCTCATAGACTCGGTGTTAATTTGCATAAAACCGACTGAGTGATAATTAAACTCGTCTGCATCATGCTCCCACATCTCAACACTGTGAGCCATTAACTCTCTCATTGCGGGCTGAAAATAATTGTTTCTTACAACTCCACATGCAATACCACTTGCACCAGCTGCTATACCAGTTTTATCTAGCACTACTATATCGTTCTCTTTTATAGTTTGACCTTTAGCTTTTAATTTTTCTCCTAAATTCCATGCTGTACTTAGACCATGTATTCCTGCTCCTATAATTACATATTTAGCTTTTTGTGGAATTTTACTCATGATTTAACTTTTGTTTTATCAGGATCATAAAATGGAAACCTAACAATTTTTGCTGGTATTCTTTTTTGATGTCCATCAATTTTTCCTACTTCAACTTCAGTATTAATTTCTGAAGTATTAGCATCAATACGACAAAGAGCAATATTTTTATTTAGTTTAGGAGATATACACCCACTGGTTACAACCCCAATTTGAGACCTTCCAATATGAACACAATCACCATGGTTTGCCTTTTCTTTTCCCAAAAGCTCTAATCCAACAAGTTTTTTTTGTGGATTTTCCTTTCTTTTTAAAAGCTCGTTTCTTCCTATGAAATTTTCTGTTTTGGTTTTAAGTGGCACAGCAAATCCTATGCCAGCCTCAAAAGGATCAACTTGACCGTCAAATTCATTTCCAAAAAGTATTAATCCTGCCTCTATTCTTAATAAATCTAATGCTGCAAAACCGGCAGGAATTAAACCCAAATCTTTTCCTGCATCCATTATTTTATCCCATACAACCACAGCATCTTTTGGGTGACACCATATTTCAAAACCCAACTCTCCTGTATAACCTGTTCTTGATATAATTAGTGGAACTCCATTTAATTCCTCCAATCTACATATAGAAAACCTGAACCATTGAAGTTCAGAGATAGAAGGTTGAGTGGGTGGAGTAAATATTATTTTTTCAAGAATTTTTCTACTATTTGGTCCCTGTAAAGATAAATTATTAATGTCATCTGTAGAATTTTTTATTAAAACTTTGTAGTTTTTTTTCTTTGCTTGCTCTCTAAGCCATTCGCCAGCATATTCGTCTCCACATACCCATCTAAATCCATGATCACTCAGTTTTAATAAAGTACCATCATCGAACATGGTGCCATTTTCATAACACATAGCAGAGTAAACAACTTGGCCAACAGATAATTTTTTTATATTTCTTGTAAGTGTATAATTCATTAATTCTTCAGCATCAGGACCTAATATCTCAAATTTTCTTAATGCAGATAAATCAATTAAAACTGCTTTTTCTCTACAAGCGTTGTATTCATTAACTACACCGTGCTTTGTATAGTCGTTTGGTAACCAAAAACCTCTAGCATCAACAAAATTTCTAGTAAGTTTAGAAGTACGTTCATAAAATCCAGTGTTTCTGGTTAATTTTGTTTCAGAGTCAGTTTTCATTCTAAATGAAAAAGATTTAGTAAATTCTTTTTTTTTATCATAAGTTCTAACAAAAATATCAGTTGGATTCCATGAATTACAAGCATCTATATCGCTTGGACATGCAGTGGTTCCGCATGTAAGATCTTTTAGAGCTCTTAATATTACATAATCACCAGGTCTAGCGTAAGACTCGTCTGACACAACACTATTAAGTCCTCCTTCAGAGGTATTAAAAAATAAATTAATTGCATGCCAGCCTTTTCTCTTTTCTACACCAAATTTCTCCATAGAACTGTTTAAATTATCTGAACAATTTGGATGTCCAAAATAGCCTGCATCCTCATAATATTTTGATGTACATGCTAAATTGAAAGTGTCGTGTTTCCCAACGGTATCTCTTACAACCTCAACCAATGGTTCATGGTCAGTGTCGTAAAATTTTGAGAACAAACCTGGTCCAGGAAAAGTATTTCCCATAAACGTCCTTGTTGTTTGCCAATCTAAGCCTTTTTCTAAATTTTTATCTAGTTTTTTAGTATCAAATGCTACAAAATCAGAGCATTGTCTTCCAGCAGGAGAAATAATTTGAATATAATCACCTTCTTTAACTTGGTAACCAATTGATGTTTGACGGAGTATATTCGTTTCACTTAAAGGATCGTACAAAGGATCGGGAATTACAACATGTTCTTTATCTTTAGTTATTTTAGCTCTTTTAATAAAAACAGTTAAATCTGTAGCTGGATTTTGTTCGTGAACCAACATTGATTCACCAGGTGCAGAAAATATGCAGTAACACTTATCTTTTGATTTTAATTTTATTTTTTCACCCCAAGTTGTGTCTTTATCAAAAATAACTGAGCTCTTTGCATTCTTTAAGTCTAAATTTCTTTTTTTTAATTGATATCTTGCTACTTTTGAATTTTCACTTTTGCAAAATAAAACATCTTTAATACGAGATTTAATTTTATTTTCTTTGAGATTTAGAATTGATAAATTAGATTTTCCATCTTCGTCAAAAACTATGATTTCACATATTTGGTTACCTTCATTATTAATAATTTCAATTTCGTCATCTGGAAAAATTTGTATTCCAGTTAGTCCACCACCATTAACAACATATCTTTCAACTCCAGGTGGTAAAATATTTAAACCTGGCTCTTTAATATTATGACTTGTAGGTTCCATATTGTTCGACTTTAACTTTATTACATCTAATGGATATTGACTATAAATATAATTAAGAGGATAATTAGTTATTAATATATTAATAAACAAGGGGAAAATATGAAGAAATTAATATCATTACTCTCTGCAATTGTTATTTCCGTAGCATCTTTTGCTGGAATTGCAAATTCTGCAGATAGTAAAAAACCCATCGTCATTCCAACACACAATTGGTCAAGTCAAATTGTAATGGCTTACGTAATTGGTGGAATTATGGAAAGTATGGGTAACAATGTTAAGTACGTTAATGCTGACTCTCAAGCAGTTTATGAGTCAATCAGAATTGGTGATGTAACTATATCACACGAAGTTTGGGAATCTGCTTTTGGTAAATCATTTACAACTGCTTTAGATAAAGGTGGTTTGCTTGACTGGGGAGATCATGAAGCAAGAACTCTTGAGGATATGGGTTATCCTAACTGGGTTGCTGAAAAAGGTTTATGCCCAGGACTACCAGACTGGACTGCTTTAAAAAATCCTGACTGTGCTAAAAACTTTACAACACCTGACTCTCCAAGTGGAAAAGGCAGAATGTTGGAAGGTCCTCAAACTTGGCATGGTGATTTAATTCCACAAAGAGTTGACGCTTTAGGTTTAGGAGATCTTTGGTGGGTTAAATTCGCTGGAAGTGCAGATGCACTTTGGGCAGAGTTAGCAGCAGCTGAAAAAGAAGGAAGAGGAACAATCATATTTAACTGGACACCAAACTTTACAGATGGTGCTGGATTTACATTTATAGACTTTCCTCCATACACTGCTGGTTGCAGACCAGAAGATGGTGGAGATGGAAAATGTGGTTCTCCTGATGGATATTTAAAGAAAGCAGTTAATGCTGACTTTCCAAAAACTCATCCAAAAGCAGCAGCGATGTTCAAAAAACTTTCTTTCTCAACAAGTCAGATTGGTGCAATGGCAGCTTTAGTTGACGTTGACAAGATGACTCACGAAGATGCAGCAAAAGCATGGTTGAAAAAGAACGAGAAAGTTTGGAAAGCTTTTACTAAATAAGGTAAATAGTAATTAAATCTTAAATCTCTCCCAACAATGTTGGGGGAGATTTTTTTTTGAAATAAATTAAAATGATTAAATATTTGATAAATATATTTATAAGTCTATTACTTTTTAATCAAACTTTAGCAAAAGATATTAGCATAAATGAAAATATTGATCTCGAATTTATTTGTGTTTTTGAAAAAAAAATAATCAAAAATTCAAAATATAATTATCAAACCTTTTTAGCTAAAGATTTAAATGAGAAAGGTTTAGATAGATTTAAAGTTGTATCAAAAAAACCAGAAACACTTTTGATTAAAGGATTATCTTCATTTCTTTCAGATACAGCAAAATTAAATGTTAAAATAGTGAATAAAGATGTGGTTTTATTCAAATCAATCGATCAAGAAAATAATTATTCTGAGTCTGGCATTATTACACGAAAAACAGGTGAATTAATTCATGAAATAACAAAAAATTTTAAAAGTGAAAACTCAGAAAAGTATATTTCTATTTATTCATGCAATAAAGATGACAAAAAAGTATAATTTTGTTTTAGCTAATTTTGTGTAAAATATTACTATGAGAAAATATCTTTTAACAATAATTTTAAGTTTACTTATCAGTACAGTTGCAATAGCACGAAGCACAGGATGCAAAAAAGGTAATTGTGAAAATGGTTTTGGAAAATGGGTTTATACAGATAAAACTACTTACGAAGGTGAGTGGGTGGGCACGAAAAAAAATGGACAAGGAGTTGAAACCTGGCCAAACGGATACATCTATAAAGGTGAGTTTAAAAATAGCGAATGGAGCGGGGTAGGTATTTTAACTTTTCCTGATGGTTCAAATTATGAAGGCGAATGGGCGAAAGGTTTTATGAATGGAAAAGGAACTTTTACTTGGTCCGATGGAACCCAAAAAACTGGAATATGGAAAAATGGAAAGTTACAAGAGTAAATGTCAAAAGAAAATTTTTTAAATAAAATAAAATATCTACCTGAGACAACAAAACAGTTTGGTGGTTTGGTAATAATAATTTTAATCATATTATCATCTTTTTATGCTTTAAACATAATGTTCGGTGGAGGTGATGAACTCGTTAAAAAAATGAAATTAGAGGAAGAAAGAATTGCAAAAGAAAAAAAATTAAGTGAATTAATATCTAAATTACCTTCAGGAATATTGGTAACTTTTGATGGCACAGATCATTACAAGTTAACAGATGAAGTTTATGAACAAGTATGTAAAGCAACAAAATTAATTCCACAACGTGCAATTATGGGGGCAAATTTTTTAAATTTTAGAGCACATGAAATTTACACAATTAATGGGAATAAAATTGATGAAACATTTGTTAAATGGGACGAGGAAAAAAATAAGTGTTTTGCTGGTTTTACAGTAAGTGGAAATAATGTTGGAGTTGATGAGTCAATAACTGTTAGTGGTGAGGCATTAAGTTTTTTAAGTACAGGAATTGATACAAGGGTTTATTATATTAAAAATTTTTAGGAGGAAAGTAACAATATTATGGATTTAATTTTGTCTTAATTTCATATAACTTGATTAAAATTTATGTCTGAGCCAGTAATCAAATGTGAAAATGTATATAAAATTTTTGGAGCAAATGCTGAAAAAATGCTTCAAGACTCAAATGGTAAAGTTGATGCAAAAACATTCCAAGAAAATGGATGTATAGTTGGAGTAAACAACGCTTCTTTTGAGGTTTCAAAAGGAGAGATGTTAGTTGTTATGGGTTTATCTGGTTCAGGTAAATCTACTTTATTAAGATGTATCTCAAGATTGACAGATGCAACAGGTGGAAAAATTTTTATCGAAGGTCAGGACTTGTTACAATTAAATAATAAAGACCTTATAGACCTTAGAAGAAATAAAATGGGAATGGTTTTTCAAAGCTTTGCTTTACTTCCACATAAAACAGTTGTTGAAAATATAGCTTTTCCTCTTCAAATTAAAGGAGTCAAAACAGAAGAAAGTATTAACAAAGCAATGGATATGGTTAAACTAGTTGGTCTTGATGGTAGAGAAAACTATTTTCCTAGGGAACTTTCAGGAGGACAACAACAAAGAGTAGGTATTGCAAGGTCTTTAGCAGTTGAACCTGATATTTGGTTTTTAGATGAGCCTTTTTCAGCTTTGGATCCGTTAATTAGAAAAGAGATGCAAGACGAGTTTTTAAGACTTCAAGACAAGTTACAAAAAACAATTATGTTTATTACACATGATTTTGATGAGGCTTTAAAACTTGCAGACCGAATTGCAATTATGAAAGATGGTATAATTGAGCAGCTAGATACACCTGCTAATATTGTTTTAAACCCTGCTACGGAATATGTCAGAAAATTCACTGAAGAAGTGCCAAGAGAAAAAGTTTTATTAATTAAAGATGTCATGGATTTATCAAAAGATGATTTAGGTGATTTAAAGGTCTCAAAAGATGAAATCATTGAGAACGTTGCAGAAAAAATTCTTACACAAGAAAAATCAGTTGCTGTAGTTGATAATAATAATAAAATTATAGGCTCTATAAATCCAACCAAAATAATCAATACAGTTTTTGGAGGAAGAAAAAATAACAATTAAATTATGGAACTTTTAAAGAAATATCCAAAAACTTTTCAATGGTTATTCTTATTAATTGTATTCTTTGCTTTGTGTTTTGGGATTGATGTTCCTGAAACATATAAGTTTATTAGGGGTCAAGCAGAATTTGTAAAGGATCCTAATCAAAGCAGCTATGTATTCTTAGGTAAAGAAGTTAGATATTATGCTTTTGATGTCTTCTGGAGATTACCACCACTACTCGGGTGGTTACCTATTTGGATAAATGATTCATTATTTTTCATAATGAATGAATGGATGCCAATTGAGGTTTGGAACGAAGATACTCAAGAATTTAAAAGTCGTCCAGTAGTTTTACAAATCAGCAGAAATTTAACTGCCTTTATGACCTTTTTGATAGAATTAATAAGAGAGATTCTATTAGGAGGTCTCGAGACCATAGTTGCATTTACTAGTTGGGATTGGATAGACAAAAACCCATGGGCTGAACTACCAGGATTACCTTGGACTATTGTTGCGGCAGGTGCAGCATTACTTTCTTATAAGCTAAGCGGCAAAGGTCTAGCTTTGTTTGCAGGTTTAACTATGATTTACATTTCTGTATTTGGTCAATGGAAACCATCTATGCAAACCCTCTCATTTATTTTAGTTGCTGCTCCATTATCGTTTATTTTTGGTTTAGGATTAGGGATAGCAGCTTTTAAAAGCAAACGTGTAGAAAAAGCTTTATATCCATTACTACTAGTGATGCAGACAATGCCACAATACGCTGTATTAGTTCCCGCATTGGTTCTTTTTGGTGTAGGTGATCATGCTGCTGTTATTATAACTATGGTGGTAGCGATACCACCAATGATATTATTAACTCTATTAGGTTTAAGAGCAGTGCCACCAGAGGTTATTGAAGCAGGTAGAATGAGTGGATGTAGTAATTTTCAATTGATGTTTAAAGTATTAATTCCAACTGCTAGGAGAGATATTTTAATTGGAGTAAATCAAGTCATCATGGTGTGTTTTTCGATGGCAGTTATTTCAGCTTTTATAGGAGCAAAAGGTTTAGGATTTAATTTACTATTAGCATTAAACCAATTAAATATTGGATTAGCTCTAGAGGCAGGCTTATGTATTAGTTTAATTGCAATTCTTCTAGATAAAATGTCTTTAGCATGGGCAAATAAACAAACAGATTATTTTGGCAATCTTACCTTTTATCAAAGAAACAAAAATCTTTTATTTTTTGGTGTTATATTCGTTATTGGAATAATACTAGCTTATATTGGAACTTTTTTATTCAAAGATACTTTCAATTATTTATTTGAAATTCCACACAACAAAGGAATATCGACTGCTGATTTTTGGAATAAAGGAGTAGATTGGATTTTTGAGACTTTCTTTGTATATATCAAAGCATTCAATACATGGTTGATACAAGATGTACTTCAACCGATGAGAGCTTTGTATTTAAGAATGCCCGCAATTGCTACTATAGTTTTAGTTGTGGGTGCAGGATATTTAATTGGTGGCTTACGCTCAGCATTGGTAGTTTGTGCTTTAACTTTATTTATAGCATTTAGCCCATGGTGGGATAGAGCTTTAGTCACAACATATATGGCAACTTTTGGAGTTATTGTTTCGTGTGGCATTGGATTTACGGTAGGAACCTTATGTTTCCAAAACAAACATTCAGCAAACTTTATGCTAGGTGTTTGTGATATTTTTCAAACATTCCCGTCTTTTGTATATTTAATTCCAGTAATGATGTTGTTTGGCATAACAGATACATCTGTGCTTATTGCGGTTATAGTTTATGCAACGATACCTGCCACAAGGTACACAATTGAAGGATTAAGAAGTGTTCCAGCTGGTTTACATGATGCAGCCACTATGTCGGGTGTAAATAAATTTCAAAGGTTGACCAAAATAGAGTTTCCTTTGGCATTTCCGCATATGATGCTTGGTATAAACCAGACGATTGTGTTTGCTTTATTTATGGTAATTATAGGTGCATTTATTGGTACAGAAGATTTAGGTCAATATATTTTAAAAGCATTATCAGACAAAAAAGGTGCAGGAATTGGATTAACACTTGGTATCTGCGTAGCTTTTATAGCTTTGATATTTGATAACTTAATTAGAGCTTATGTCCAAAAAAGAAAAAAACACTTAGGTATTGATTAATTCTAGACTATTTATCTAAAAAAGTTTTTGAAGAATCATCCATAGCAGTGGACCATGGGGTATGATGAATAGGAGCAACGGAACCAGTTACTGGAGATGAAAAAGATTTATTTCTATAAGTTGAAATGTCTTCTACTTTATGATGTTCCCACTCTTTAAAATGCTTTCTTATTAATTCAAAATCAATTTTTGGATAATCTGACATTTCATAAAGTTCTTTTGTATATTCTGTCTGAAAATCAATCATTTGGTCTGGATTCTCTAATTTTTCTTCCATTGATACCCATTTGTTTATATCTTTTTCAATCTCTTTATCATTAGGTATTTTAATTTTTTTCATTATCACATCTCTTGCATACCATGCTTGGCAGTCAAACATATTAAATGTATGAAATTGATCCTGCATTCCAAGATATAAGAGTTTATGATTATCTTGCCAAACAATACCTTTATATAATTTAGGTGGGTATAGTCTATTTCTTGTTTTCAATTGCAAATCTTGCTCTAAAAATGGAAAATGATGTAAGTATCCTGTACATAAAATTACAACATCAGTTTCTTGTTCGGTGCCATCTTTAAAAAATGCTTTCTTACCTTCAAGCCTATCTAAATAATGAACTTCTTTCATTCCATTCGGCCATTTAAACCCCATAGGATTATGTCTATATCCTATAGTCACGCTCTTAGCGCCATACTTATTACATTGAAGAGCAACATCTTCTGCTGAATAACTACTACCTAATACAACTATATTTTTACCTCTAAACTCTTCTGCGTCTCTAAAATCGTGAGAATGCATAATCCTCCCAGGAAAAGAACTCATACCTTTGTATTCAGGTATATAAGGTACAGAGAAGTGTCCTGTTGATACTACTACATAATCAAAATTATCTTTTAAGATTTTGTTATTAACTTTATCTTGGTAGCTTACCTCAAACTTATCATTTTTATAAATTGTGTTAACTACTCTTGTATTAAATTTAATTTTATCTTTTAAATTTCCTTTACTAACTCTAGCAATGATATAATCGTACAAAACTTCTCTAGGAGGAAATGACGGTATAGGTTTGCCAAAGTGTTCATCAAATGAGTAATCAGCAAATTCCAAACATTCTTTTGGTCCATTGGACCATAAATATCTGTACATGCTATTATGCACAGGGTCTCCGTATTGGTCAGAACCTGTTCTCCAGCTATAATTCCATAATCCACCCCAATCTTCTTGTTTTTCAAAACAAACTATTTCTGGAATTTTATTTCCTTTATTTTCTGCCTGTTCAAAAGACCTTAACATCGACAAACCACAAGGCCCGGCTCCTATAATAGCTACTTTAGTCATTTATTATCTATAATTTAAATTTATTTGCTTATTTTACTAATAAAATGATGAAATTTAAAATAAAATAATTAATCTTTATAAAAGTTATCGAATATTATTTCTTCACGTATATGTTGTATTTATTAACTAAGTTGTTAATAATTTTTGATACTTAGCTGATATGAAAAATATTTTAGTAATTGGTGGTGGGGCAATGGGTTCTGCGTTTACAATACCATGCTTAGAAAATAATAATAAAGTTACTATCACAGAACCTTATAGTAAAAATTTTATCAAAGACTTATCATCAAAAAATAAATTTCACTCTAGTTTAAAAATTAACCTTCCAAAAAAGTTAAAATACAAAAAATTTTCTAACGAACTATTAAAACAAAAATTTGATTTAATTGTTATAGCTTTAAGTTTAGCCGGGATTGATTTTATAGGTAAATATCTTAGAGATAGCAAAACAAAAGCTAAAATTCTGGTTCTTACAAAGGGATTGAAATATGAAAAAAAGAGAAAAAAATTACTGACAATTTCTGAACAATTAAAAAATAATTACGGCCTAGTAAACATTTCGGTATTAAAGGGACCATGTTTAGCAAAAGAACTTGGAAGAAAAAAACAAACCAGTGTAATTATCGCTAATAAAAATATAAAGATTGCTAAGTGGATTGGTAAATCTATTGCAACAAAATATTATTTGATTGAATTTTCAAAAGATGTAATCGGTGTTGAAGTTTGTTCAGCTATAAAGAATATCTATGCTATGATTATTGGTGCTGGACAAAGTTTGAATACGTCTTCTAGTTTATTTCAAAGGTCGATAAATGAAATGAAATATTTTACAAAATATTTTAAAGGCAAAGAACCTACAACTTTAGGATTAGCGGGAGTTGGTGATTTATATGTAAGTACAGCTGGAGGCCGAAATAGTAAAATGGGAAGTTATTTGGGTAAAGGATACACTTATAAAGCTGCTAAGAAAAAATTTATGTCAAAAGATACAATTGAAGGAGAGCAACTTATTAGAGAAATAGGACCTTTTGTGTTAAAAAAAATTAAAAAAAACAATATTCCCTTAATGAATAATTTAATTAGAACTATACTAAATAATAAAATACTTAAAATTTAGTTTATATATAATATGAAATTTAATTGGAATTACCCAACAACGGTTTGGGTAGGAGAGAACAGAATAAAAGATTTAGTTGATGGTTGTATTAATTTACAAATAAGTAAACCTTTATTTGTTACTGATAAAGATCTGGTAAATTTACCTTTTATTATAAAAATTATATCTGAAACTAAAAAAAAGCTTAAAGAATTAAATGTCTTTTCAAATTTTTCAGGAAATCCAATTGGTGAAAATGTTGAAGAAGGAGTAGATGTATTTAAAAACAAATCTTGTGATGGTGTAATCGCAATAGGCGGAGGAAGTGCTCTTGATGTTGGAAAAGCTATCGCATTTATGTCTTGTCAATCAAGACCGATATGGGATTTTGAAGATATAGGAGATTATTGGAAAAGAGCAAATAATGACAAGATTGCTCCTATAATTGCCGTTCCAACTACTGCAGGCACTGGCTCTGAGACTGGAAGAGCATCAGCAATAATAAATAAAAAAAATGGAGTAAAAAAAATAATTTTTCACCCTAAATTTTTACCTTCAATTGTAATACTAGATCCAGTTTTGACGATAGATCTTTCTCCTAGATTAACGGCGGTCACTGGTATGGATGCGTTAGCACATAATCTTGAAGCATTCTGTGCTCCAGGCTTTCACCCAATGGCCGATGGAATATCAATTGAAGGGATGCGACTAATTAAAAAATCATTAATAACTGCATTTAAAGATGGAAAAAATTTAGAAGCTAGATCGGATATGTTGGCTTCAGCAAGCATGGGGTCTACTGCATTTCAAAAAGGTCTTGGTGCAATTCATTCTTTAAGTCATCCAATAAATGCACAATTTAATATACATCATGGATTATCAAATGCGATTTTTATGCCCTATGTACTTACATATAACAAAAGTGCTATAGAAAAAAGAATAATGTCTATTTGTGATTATCTAGATTTAAAAAAAGATTTTAAAAGTTTTTTGAATTGGATATTAGAATTAAGAAATGAATTAAATATTCCGCATAAACTATCTGAAGTAATCAATGAAGATCATTTTGATTTACAATTATTGTCTAAAATGGCACTTGAGGATCCTTCAACATCCACTAATCCAATAAAACTTCAACTTGAGGATATGAAAAAATTGTATCAGCAAAGTTTTAAAGGCGATTTATTTTAATGAAAAAAATATTAATTGTTGAAGGGAATTTAAAAGAAGAAAACCAACAATTTACAAACGTAGGTATTAAAACACATACAGAAAGTTTGAAAGATAGTATTTCTTATTTTACGACTGATTTAGAGATAGATGTTGCCAATCCATCCTCTGATCCAAATATATTTAAGAATTTAAAAAACTTAAACGAATATGACGGACTTATTTGGGGTGGAAGTAGTTTAAATATTTATAATAATACGATTGAAATAAGAAGACAAATTGATTTTATGAAAGAGTGCCAGAATAAAATTAAAAAAATGCTTGCAATTTGTTGGGGGATGCAAGTTGCTGTTACTGCGGCTGGAGGAGAAGTAAAAAAATGTGAAAAAGGAACACATAGAGGTATAGCTCACAAAATTAAGATTAACGAGAGTGGATTAAAGCATGCACTATATAAAGACAAAAATAATGATTTTAATACACCAGCATTTAATTTTGATGAAGTGTCAAAAATACCGGAAAATTCAATTATTTTATCTTCGAATTCGATAAATAGCATACAAGGATTAAACTTTAAAATTAAAGATTGTGATATTTGGGGGATACAATACCACCCTGAAATTTCATATGATAAAATGATAAGATTAATACACTTTAGAACCGATAGATTGATCGATAAAAAAGCGTTTAAAGATCAAAATGAAATCAACAATCATGTTCAAATGATTGAAAAGGAAAATAAAGTTTCTAATAAAAATTTACGAATGATGGAATTAAGAAATTGGCTAAATTATTTAAATGAAAATTGAATCTAAAGAACAAATTATAAATTATTTTATTTCTGGAAATAAAAACGAACAGCTTATCGGTGTAGAGAATGAAAAGTTTTTATTTAAAACAAATAGTAATAAGAGAGCAGAATATTCCGATTTGTTGAAAATTTTTACCATTTTTATCGATAGATTTGATTGGCAACCTATCAAAGAGGACAATAATATCATTGGTTTAAAAAAAAATGGAAAAGCAATTACACTTGAACCAGGAAATCAAATTGAGTTATCGGGGGAAAAATTAACAAATATTCATGAAGTTTGCGCTGAATCATATGAGTTTCAAGACAAATTAAATTTAGCCTCTAAGGAATTAAATTTAACAACATTATCAGTTGGCTATGACCCGTTTTCAAATTTAGATAATATTCCTAATAATCCAAAGAAAAGATACAGAGTAATGACAAAAGAGATGCCAAGAAATGGTAAATTAAGCTTAGATATGATGTATCTTACAGCAGGTACACAAATCAATATTGATTATAAAAGCGAAGATGATTTTAAAAAAAAATTTAAAGTAATCTCCTATTTAACACCTTTAAGTATCGGACTATTTTCAAATTCAGCAATCAAGGAGAATAAATTTAGTGGATTTTTATCCTATCGCTCAAAGGTTTGGCAAAACACGTCAAGAGGTGGTTTGCCTGAAATTTTTTTAAATAATATTTCTTTTGAAATGTATGCAGATTTTATCTTGAACTTTCCACTACTATTTCTAAAAAAAAAAAATGAATATTTATTTCCTGAGGGCAAAACCTATTCTGATTTGATTGAAGAGGGTTTAGCAGATGAAAAAAATCTTGAACTTCATCTGTCTACAATTTTTACAGAGGTTAGACTAAAAAAATATATAGAGATAAGATCTTTAGATGCATGTGAATGGAATTGCCATTGCGCTGGTCCAGCTTTTTTTGTGGGCCTTTTATACGGAAATATTGATGAGGTATATCAGATAATTAAGGACTGGAATAAAAATGAAATAATGAATGCATATTTTGAGTCACCAAAAAAAGGTCTTCAGACAGAAATAAAAGGTAAATCTTTTCTAGAATGGGGAAAGATTTTTTTAGATTTATCAAAAGAAAGTTTATTAAATAGAAATTTCAAAAACAAAAATAATAACGACGAAAGTATATTTTTAAAAAACATAGAACAAATAATCAAAGAAAAAAAAACAAAAGCAGAAAAAACAATAGAACAATGTTAAAAAATAAAAAAATAATTGCTATTCAGGGTGATGATATTTCTTCGATTAATGTGAAAACTGATACAACTCTTATGCTTGCGCTAGAAGCTCAGAAAAGAGGATACTCTATTTATTGGTACAAGGTGAGTGATTTAATATTTATAAATGGAAATGTGTTTGCCAATACTAAAATAGTAAAATTTAATGATAACAAGAAAAAATTTTATAAAGTCATAGGATCAAAATATTTTTGTCTCTCCAATGCTAAATATATACTAATGAGACAAAACCCTCCTTTTAATATGGATTATATAACTGGAACTTTCTTTTTAAGCTATTTGAATATGAAAACTAAGGTTATAAATAATCCTAATGCTGTGAGAAATGTCTCTGAAAAGTTTTATTCGGCACAATTTCATAAATTTATGCCAGATACTATTTTTACCAAAGATATAAAAATAATCACAGAATTTTTAAAAAAAAATAAAAAAATAGTTTTAAAACCGGTTCATGGATATTCAGGAAAAAATATTCTTTTTTTACAAAAAATGAACTTTAAAAAAGTAGTAAAATTTTTAAGACAACATAGTCATGTTATGGTTCAAAAATTCTTACCATCAATTAAAAAGGGAGATAAAAGAATTTTTATAATAAATGGAAAAGTAAAAGGATGTATTACAAGAGTTCCATCAAAAAATTCAAATTTATCAAATCTTTCGCAAGGTGGAAAAGCTATAAAATGTAAACTTACAATTAAAGAGAAAAAAATAGCTACAATAATCGCCAAAAAACTTAAGAAAGACAAAATTTTCTTTGCCGGTATAGATTTTATCTCTGGTTATTTAATTGGAGATATAAACGTAACTTCTCCTACAGGTCTCCCTCAATTGAAAGATTTAACAGGAAACAATTTAGCAAAATATTTTTGGGATGAAGCAAGAAAATTAAAATAAACCTTCTATTTCACCTTTTGAATTAAGTTTGATACTTTCAGCTGCAGGAACCTTAGGAAGACCAGGCATAGTATTTATAGCTCCACAAAATACTACTAAAAATTCAGCACCAGACGAAAGTCTTAGTCCTCTTATTTGAACTACGTGATCTTTTGGTGCTCCTTTTAAATTTGGATCTGTTGAAAAACTATATTGTGTTTTCGCTATACATATAGGTAAATTTTTAAAACCTAAAGCTTCGTACTCCTTTAGTTGACTTCTAATTTTGCTATCTGCAATAACTTCACTGGCTTTATAAAATTCTTTAGCAATTTTTTCTATTTTTTTAAACAAAGGTAATTTATCCTCGTAAAGATACTTAAATTTATTTTTACCTTTTGAAGATAATTCTACAACTGTTTTAGCCAAATCTTTTGTTCCTTTACCTCCATCTGCCCAATGTGTACATAGATTTGCTTTTACTCCTAAATCTTTACAAAAGTCGATAACTGCATTTTCTTCTTTTTTAGTATCATGAATAAACTTATTAATTGCAACAGTTACTGGTAAACCAAATTTTTTCATGTTGTTTATATGTCTTTCTAAATTTACTAAACCTTTTATAAGTGCAGACATATTTTCTTTCTTCAACTGCTTCTTTTCGATGCCTCCATGCATTTTTAAAGCTCTTATGGTCGCAACAATTACGATGCAAGATGGTTTAATTCCTGATTTTCTACATTTAATATCTACAAATTTTTCAGCTCCAAGGTCTGCACCAAATCCAGCTTCCGTAACTACATAATCAGATAATTTTAATGCTGTTTTTGTAGCAATGATTGAGTTACACCCGTGAGCTATATTTGCAAAAGGTCCCCCATGAATTATTGCTGGATTGTTTTCTAAAGTTTGTACAACATTTGGTCTTAATGCTCTGTGTAATAATACAGTCATAGGACCTTGAGCTCTTAAATCTTTTGCATAAATTGGTTTTTTATCTCTTGTGTAACCTATTGTAATATTTCCAATTTTATTTTCTAGTTCTTTTAAATTCTTTGAAAGGCAAAATATTGCCATTATTTCTGAAGCTACTGTTATATCAAAACCATCTTGTCTAGGGTATCCATTCGCAACTCCACCTAGGTCAACGACAATTGATCTAAGTGACCGATCATTCATATCCATAACTCTATTCCAAACAACTCTTCTAACATCTATATTTAATTTATTTCCCCAGTAAATATGATTGTCTATCAATGCAGATAATAAATTATGTGCTGATGTAATCGCGTGAAAGTCACCAGTAAAATGTAAATTAATTTGCTCCATTGGAACTACCTGAGAGTATCCTCCTCCTGCGGCACCTCCTTTAACTCCAAAAGATGGTCCCAGACTAGGCTCTCTAAGACACACAATTGTTTTTTTTCCAATTTTATTCAATCCATCTGCCAATCCAACCGAAACAGTAGTTTTACCTTCTCCAGCTGGCGTTGGATTAATCGCTGTAACTAAGATTAATTTTCCATCTTTTTTCTTTTTTAGAGTATCTATGTAATCTAAGTTTAATTTAGCTATATGTCTGCCTTGAGGACTAAATGCATAAGTTGTATCTGGCACATTAATTTTGGATAAAACATCCTTAATTGGCTTCATTTTTGCTTTTCTAGCTATTTCAATATCTGACTTAACTGCGCCCATTTTGCACCTCTAATAATTCTGTAATTCTCGAGCAGATTTCTATACTTTATTATTTAATAATTAAAGAAATAAATTACACTTAAAAAAAAAATATTATGCAAAAATATTCTGTTTTTAGCCTTATAAAAAATGCTTTCTCAAACCATAAAAATTGGGATGTAGCCTGGAAAGATCCATCACCTAAAAGTGAGTATGATGTTATTATAATTGGTGGCGGTGGACATGGGTTAGCAACAGCTTATTACTTAGCCAAAGAACATAATATCACCAATGTTGCAATTATTGAAAAAGGTTGGATAGGCGGAGGAAATGTTGGAAGAAACACAACAATTATAAGATCAAACTATATGCATGATGAAAATGGTTTGTTCAGTGAGTTTGGAATGGACCTTTGGCGTAAAATGAGCCAGGATTTAAATTATAACGTCATGTTTTCACCAAGAGGAATTATTAATCTTGCACATTCAGACGCTCAAATGAATGCATATTCTAGAAGAGGAAACTCTATGAGATTAAATGGAATTGATGCAGTTCTTTTAAATAGAGAAGAAATCAAAAAAATTATTCCTATGGCAGACTTTTCTGAAAATGTAAGGTTCCCTATCTTTGGTGGATTAATGCAACCAAGTGCTGGGACAGCAAGACATGATGCAGTTGCATGGGGTTATGCTCGTCAAGCTGACTCAATGGGTGTAGACATTATCCAAAATTGTGAAGTGATAGGTTTTGATGTTTCAAATGGGCAAATTAAAGGAATTAGAACATCAAAAGGAAATATAAAAGCAAAAAAAATAGGTTTGTGTGTTGCAGGCAGTACTAACATTTTAGCAGAAAAATTGAATATGACACTTCCAATTGAAACACACCTTCTTCAGGCATGTGTTTCAGAACCTATTAAACCAATTTTAGATAACGTTGTTACTTTTGGAGCCGGACACTTCTATTGCAGTCAATCTGATAAAGGTGAAATGGTTATGGGTGGTGACTTAGATGGTTACAATAGTTATTCACAAAGAGGAAATTTGCCAACATTACAACACGTCTTAACTGAAGGTATAGCAATGTTTCCATTTTTAAGTAAATTAAAAATGCTTAGAACTTGGGGAGGCATTATGGATATGTCTATGGATGGTTCACCCATAATAGATAAAACACATATTAAAGGATTATATTTAAATTGCGGTTGGTGTTATGGTGGATTTAAAGCAACTCCTGCATCTGGATGGACTTTTGCACATACCATTGCCCAAGATAGAGTTCATAAATTAAATGCTGGATATAGTTTGAATAGATTTAGCACGGGTCATTTAATTGACGAAAAAGGTCTTGGTACTAAAACTTGGATTTCATAAATGTTATATATCAAATGCCCATATTGTGGATTAAGATCACAAAATGAATTTGCGTATGGTGGCGATGCTACAATAAAAAGACCTAATTTAAATCAAGAAGTATCAAATACTGAATGGGATAATTTTGTATATTTAAGAAAAAGTCCTCGAGGCAGGCATTTAGAATTTTGGCATCATATTTCAGGATGTAGACAATGGATTAAAGTTGATAGAGATACAGCTACTCATGAAATATTTAATACTTATAAGGCTAACGAAGAAGTTTAGATATGTCACAGAATTATAGATTGGAAAATGTTGGATTAATAAATAGGGAAAAAAAAATTTCTTTTAAATTCAATAAGAAAAAATATTACGGTTATGAGGGAGATACTCTTGCATCTGCATTAATTGCAAATGGTGTTCATCTTGTAGGCAGAAGTTTTAAATATCACAGACCTAGAGGCTTTTTTGGTGCAGGTGTAGACGAGCCTTATGCTATAGTTCAATTATATCGAAATAACGAAACTGACCCCAATGTAAGAGCAACTGAGCAAGAGCTATTTGAGGGATTAGAAGCCGAAAGCGTAAATTGTTGGCCAAATGTAAATTTTGATATTGGAGCAATTAATAATTTTCTAAGAATGTTTTTTCCAGCTGGTTTTTATTATAAAACTTTTATGTGGCCAAGAAGCTTTTGGTATAAAATTTATGAACCAATAATCAGAAAAGCAGCAGGTTTTGGAAAAGCTTCAATTAAACATGACAAAGAAAGATATGAGCACAAGTATGAATATTGTGATATTTTAGTTACTGGATCTGGCCCTTCAGGTTTGGCTAGCGCTTACGCTGCCGCCAAAAACGGTGCAAAAGTTATAATAGCAGAGGAAAAATCAAGATACGGAGGAAGCTTATTAACGAGCGATGTTAATATTGGGAATCAATCTGGATTACAGTGGGCTGAAAAAATTATTACTGAGTTAAAAACAATGCCAAATGTAATTGTTAAAAATAGATCTCAAGTATTTGGTTATTACGATCACAATATGCTGGTAATGTCAGAGAGAGTAAGTGATCATTTACCAAATACAGAAAAATACACACCTAAACAAAGACTGTGGTATATAAGAGCAAAAGAAGTAGTAATCTCATCTGGTTCGATAGAAAGACCTTTGGTATTTGGAAACAATGATACGCCAGGCGTGATGCTTTCTTCAGCAGCAAAAGACTATATTAAATTATATGGTGTTCTACCTGGAAAAAAACCTATAATTTTTACAAATAATGACAGTGGTTATGAAACAGCAATTGCATTTGAAAAAAATGGAATAGATCCAATTGTATTAGACACAAGAAGAAACCCAAAGTCAGCTATTATAACTGAAGCACAAAATTTAAATATTAATATAAAATTTTCATATGTAGTAGTCGCAGCCAAAGGATACAAAAAAGTAAGATCAGCTGATATTGCAGAAATATCAGATGACAAAAAGACTTTAGGAAAAATTGAAAACATCACGTGTGATTGTATTTGTGTTTCAGGTTTTTGGACACCAACAATTCATCTTGCTTCTCAATCTGGCAATAAGACTGTATTCAAGAAAGAAATAGATGCTTTTATACCGAGTAAACCTAAACAAAATGAAACTACAGTTGGTTCAGCTAAGGGTATATTTACACTAAAAGAAACACTAAACGATGCTTTTGAAAATGGATTTAATTTATCAAACAAAATTACCAATAAAAACATCAGACAATCTGCACCAAGTGTTGTAGAAAAAATAACATCATCACATGATAAATTCTGGTGCGTTCCTCTTCCTAAAGGAAAGAATTATAAAAGATTTTTAGATTTTCAAAATGATGTTGCTGTATCAGATATTGAGCTTGCTTTAAGAGAAGGTTTTAGATCTATAGAGCATGTAAAAAGATACACAACTCTTGGAATGGCAACGGATCAAGGAAAAACAAGTAATTTAAATGGATTACAACTTGTATCTGAAGTAGAAAAAAAAGTAGTACCTCAAGTAGGTCATACTACTTTTAGACCACCCTATACCCCAGTGACTATTGGAGCAATTGTAGGAAGAGAAATAGGAAAACACTCTAAACCGACTAGAAAATCTCCAATGCATAGTTGGCATGAAAAAAATAATGCTGTTTTTGTAGATGCAGGTGTTTGGCTAAGACCTAGATATTATAAACAAGGTAATGAAAGTTTATTTCAAGCATCAAAAAGAGAAGCTAAAAATGTAAGACAAAATGTAGGATTATGTGACGTTACTACATTAGGAAAAATTGACGTTAAAGGCCCTGACTCTGCTGAATTTTTAAATAGGGTTTATACAAATGCATGGTTAAAATTACCAATTGGGAAAGCAAGATATGGAGTGATGTTAAGAGAAGATGGAATTGTTATGGACGATGGAACCACAACTCGTATTTCTGAAAACCACTATCATATGACAACTACGACTGCACAAGCAGCAAATGTTCTTTCTCACCTTGAATACTATTTACAAATAGTTTGGCCAGAATTGAATGTAAATGTTGTTTCTTCAACAGAGCAGTGGGCTGGAGCAGCTATAGCTGGTCCAAAATCTAGAAAATTATTAGAAAAACTTTTTCCAGATAAAGATGTCTCAAATGAAGGTTTACCATTCATGGGTTATACAGAGGGAAATTTTTTTGGATGTAATGCAAGAATATTTCGAATTTCATTTTCAGGTGAATTAGCATATGAAGTAAATGTTGAGTCTAACAACGGTTATTTCATGTGGGAAAAAATAATGGAAGTTGGTAAAGAATTTAATATACAACCATATGGAACTGAAGCTTTGTCAACTTTAAGGATTGAAATGGGACATGTGGCAGGATCCGAATTAGACGGCAGAACAATTCCATTTGATAATTCTTTAGAGGGATTGGTTAGCAAAAAGAAAGATTTTATTGGAAAAAGATCTTTAGAAAAAACTGCCTATACTGCACCAGATAGGCAAAAGTTGGTTGGTGTTGTACCTCTAGATAAAAAAACGAGTATTCCAGAAGGATCGTATTTAGTAAAAGATGCTAATGCAAAACTTCCAAATCCTAAATTAGGTCATGTATCAGCATCATGTTGGAGCGTAGAATACGATAACCCATTTTCTTTAGCTATTTTAAAAGACGGTAAAAACATGATTGGGAAAAAACTTTTTGCTTTATCTCCATTAAAGAACAAGAAAATTCCAGTTAAAATTGTTTCTTCTCATTACGTAGACCCAGAAGGTAAAAGGGTACGATCATGATAAAGTTATCACCTCTACATAATATTCATTCAATTGGCTCATATGGAAATTATGAAAATAAAGATGAAAAAAATTTAATAAAGATTTTAGAAGTAAAAGATTTATTAATTGTTCAATTAGTACAGTATAAAAATTCTTTATTAAAAATAGAAGATTTAGAAATTGATGGTTTAAAATTAAATAATCAAGCACTAACAATAACTCACAATAAAAATACTAGAATTTTATGGAACTCTCCTAAAAACTGGCTTTTAATGTCTATAAATAAAGATCTAATTAAAAAAATTAATGAAACATTTAAAGAGAGTGACTTTGCAGTTACAGATTTATCCCACTCTAGATCTATAATTGAAATTGAGGGCAGAAATGCTAAAGAAGTTTTAAAAAAGGGTTGTCCCTTTAACTTCAACACTTTCTCAAAAAATTCTTGCACTAACTCAATTTATAACGGGATATCTTTTAGTGCTGATATGGTTGAAGAAAATCCTGATAAAATCAGACTTATCACTCTACGAAGTTTTGGTGAATCTTTTTATCATTCTATAACTGATGCTTCCTTAGAGTTTGGTTATAAAGCAATTTAATAATTATATTTCAAGATCAAAGTAGCAGGAATTAGGATCTTCTTTATAATCAGCAAACGGCCTACAAGTCTTAAAGCCAAATTTTTTAAATAATTTTCTAGCAGATTTAAAAAAATCTCCTGCTCCTGTTTCAATACTTAGTCTTTTAATACCTTCATTTTTGGCAACCTCAATCAAGTGAGATATAATTTTTTCTCCGACTCCTTTTCCTCTAAAATTATCCTCTACTCTTATAGATTTAAACTCCCCATGCTCATCTTCTAAAAATTTTAAAGCAGCACATCCTATTAATTGATTGTTATCCCAAAAGCTCCAAAATTTTATACTAGAGTCTTTTAAACCTTTTATATCTAAAACATGACAACTGTCGTCTGGTGATACAGATCTTAGCTCAATGAAGTGTTTTGTCAGTAAGTGATTTACTTCGACATTATCAAAATTATTTTCTATAACTCTCATAAATTAATTAATTTTGTTAAATGTCCCATTTTTCTATTTATTTTAATATCTTTTTTATAGTAATCATAAAAAAATTCGTTTTTATTTATTTTTTTATTTCTATATTTTAAAATATCATCACCAATCAGGTTAATCATTTGTGCATTAAATAATTTTATAGTATTTTTTTTTTCTAAATTACATACTGCTCTAACATGATTTTCAAACTGGCTAATATTATGAGAGTTTATGGTTAAATGACCTGAGTTATGCACACGAGGTGCGATTTCATTAACATAAAGATTATCTTTTTTATCTATAAAATATTCAACACATAGTGTTCCGATGTATTTTAATTCTTCAGAAATTAATTTTGCCCACTTTTTTGATGTATCAATGATTTTTTCATTCACATCTGCTGGTATTTTTGAATATTTTAAAATTTGGTTTTCGTGTAAATTTTCTATTGGTTCATAAATTTCGTAACTGTTTTCTCCAAATCTTGTAATAATTATAGAAATTTCTTTTTTCAAATCCACCAATTTTTCTAAAATATATTGATTTTCAAAATTTATATTTGTTGAGCTTATGTCTTTAATTGAATTTATTTTAAATTGTCCTTTTCCATCATATCCTAGTGTGCATGTTTTGAGAATTCCAGGTAACAATTTACTATTAAAATTTAAATCATTAATATTTTTTACTGAAGCATAAGAGGTAGTTTTAATACCTAAGCTATTAATTAAATTTTTTTCTTTTAATCTATTTTGTATTATTTGATTAATTTGAGGACTTGGTAAAACTTTTCTATTTTTATTAATAATATTTAAAGTTTCATAAGGTATATTTTCAAATTCAAATGTAACTATATCAACTTTTTTAATAAATTCGTTGATTTTTTTTTGGTTATGATACTCACTGAAAATAAAATCATCTGAAAACTTTTGCGCAGGAGCGTTAATATCATCACAAAAAATAATTGTTTTTATTCCAATTTTTTTTGCTGCTGAAGCTAATAAACTGCCTAATTGTCCTCCACCCAAAATTCCAAGAGTAGTGTTTTTCATTTAAGAAGGTTTTTTTTTAACCGAGCGTGTTTGTTTTATTCTCCACTTAATCAAATTTTTTTTTACTTTAGAATCACTTATTGAAATAATCGAAGCAGATAATAACGCAGCATTTATTGCTCCGTCATTACCTATTGCTACTGTTCCAACAGGTATCCCCTTAGGCATTTGAGCAATTGATAATAAACTATCTAGTCCTTTTAGTTTTTTGCTTTCAATTGGTACCCCTATAACTGGTAGGCTTGTTAAGGCAGCTATCATTCCTGGAAGATGAGCTGAACCTCCAGCACCTGCAATTATTACTGAAATATTATTTTTTTCAGCATTTTTTGCAAAGCTATACATTCGATCTGGAGTTCTATGAGCTGATACTATTTTTTTCTCATAATTTATTTTTAGTATTTGAAGTATTTTTACACAATTTTTCATTGTAGAATAGTCAGATTTGCTACCCATTACAATTGCTACTTTTGGTATTTTTTTTATACGAGACATTTTATATGTTTTAATATCAAATAATTAAACACTAATATATATTTAATCTTATGAATTATAGAATTGATAATTTGCAATATTGTAACTGGTCTAGGGAAGTATTTCAAATAAATCGTGAAGCAAACTTAGATGCGGTGCATGTTACAATAGTATATCATGAGGATTATAAAGAATTTCTTAAAAAAATTGAAGAATGGGATATTCATTTCAAAAAAAATGAAGATTTAATTTTTCAAGGTAAAAATTATAAAGATATTGAAAGGGCAAAATTAGAAAAAAAAACTGCAATTTTCTTTGGTTTTCAAAATTGTTCACCAATTGAAGATGATATAAATTTGATAGAGAAAGTTTATGAAAAAGGGTGTCGTTTCATGCAACTCACCTATAATAACCAATCTCTTCTAGCAACTGGCTGTTATGAAAAAAATGACAGTGGTGTAACTAACTTTGGAAAAGAGGCAATAAAAGAAATGAATAGAATTGGAATAGTAATTGACATGTCACATTCAGCAGAAAAAAGTACATTAGACGCTATAGATATTAGTGAAAAACCAATAGCCATAACTCATGCAAACCCACTATTCTGGCACAATGCAATAAGAAATAAATCAACTGAGTTATTAAAAACTTTATCCGACAGCAATGGAATGCTTGGATTATCTTTATATTCACATCATCTTAAAGATGGAAAAAATTGCAAATTAGAGAGTTTTTGTGAGATGACAGCAAGAACAGCAGACATAATGGGGGTAAAAAATATAGGGATTGGTTCTGATTTGTGTCTAAATCAGCCAGATAGCGTAGTCGAATGGATGAGAAACGGAACATGGACAAAAAAAAAAAATTTTGGTGAAGGATCAAAAAAAAAACCAGGCTTTCCTAAGCAACCAGATTGGTTCATTGATGCAAGAGGATTTGAAAACCTTGAAAAAGGACTCTCTAAAGTAGGTTTTGATAAACTAGAGATAAATGGAATTTTGGGCAATAATTGGTTTAATTTTTATAAGGGAATAAACTAATGCAAATTAAATTAAGAAATCCAAAAGATGTAATGAAACTATCTAAGCTAGGCTGTTTTCATCAATCAAAATTATCATTTCTCAGATCTTTTTTAAAAGAATTTAAAAACTGGAATTACAATAGAGATCTTTTTAATTTAGATGAAAATGGATATGGACACGCGGTTTATTCATTTAATAAAAATAGCAGAACTTATTCACTTATATGTTTTGGGAATAAAATAGATGACAAGGAAAGATCAGATCGAGTCATAGCTACTAAATGGGATGCAGCCTTCGCACTATATGATGGTATCCCATCAAAAAAAGATATTGAAAGGTTAGCTTTAAATGTTCCAAAACAAGAAGTTGGTAGGCTATCTTATAAAGAATTAACTTTATCAAGAGCAAATAAATCACTTAGAGTTTTTAATCATGTAATAGAATCATTATCTAACGGTAAACAGCCTGATTTGGAAAAATTATATAAGGTTGGTTATTTATATAGAACAACGGCTGTATATGGTTCAGGAAAATTTGGATTAGCAGATAGATTTAGAATTAAAAATAGAGAGGAAATTTTTGGACCATTCAGATTAGAAATGATGCTAGTTTATTTAGTTAGACAATTTACATTTGATCAAGTTAATCATATATCTAAATTAAAAAATCCAAAAAAAGCTGTAGAACTTGATAGAAAAATTTGTAGAAACTTAGGAATAGGCAATTCTACAGGTCTTGGAATGGCCCCATTTATTGTAAATCACCCAACCCTTCTAAATAACTGGATTGAAGCCAGAGAAAATGCATTGGCATCTATTAGAAAAATAAAAAATGTGAAAAATGAAGATTTTATTTTATTTAAAAGCACTCTATTAAAATTTAAAGAAAATCTTACTTTATGGAATACTGAAAGTGAGTTTCAAAGAAAAAAAATCCAGGGTTTAATTTTAGATTTAAAAAAAATTATTCATTACTTAGATATTAAAGATCAATTAGCAGACAATTATCTATTTAACGAAATATATATTTGGTCTGAGGGTAATTTGGGTGACGAATGTATTGAATTGATAGTATCTATCATGATGGAACCTTATGATGAAATTGTAGAACCATTAATATTGAAGATGAGTTCAGATGAGGAAAAATATTTTGATATACCATGTGATAGAACAGTTCATGAACTAAGAAATATTTTAGAAAGTAATTATAATGAAATATTAAGAATAGATTTTAAAAAAAAAGAAAATAATCAAAATTTTTGGTTTATTTCAAAAAATAAAGAAGAACCAAGGCTGTCAAACAGGCATTTAGAAACTGGTTCCGAATTAGAACAACCTCTTGCTATCGCAAGAGATATAAAAAAACTTTATGAGAATATATCTAATCAAAAAAATAGTATGAAAATTGGAAAATTTTTATCAGAAAATAACGAACTTAGACATATTGTAAGAAGAGCTTTTATTATTGAAAAATTTCCATATTCTGAAATTCAAGATAATACAATTGGTTGCAAACTTATGCCAATTGACATGTTAAGATTAAAACTATCTTTTTTTGGTGCAGTAAAATTTGATCCTAGATCTGATAAATGGTTAAGAATAACAATGTTTCAGGGCGCACCACTTCCAGATGAACTTGAAAGTTTTAACGATCAATGGATTTATAATACGATAAATTAATGAAGTCATTTAGCGAAATAGATACAATCTCAAAGAGGGCAAGTAGAGCTTTAGGTTATTCGTGGGGTATATCAGAGGAAATAGGTAAAAATATTAGACTGTTAGAGATGTTTGGGCTTAATGGAATTAAGAATTTTAATGCTTATTGTAGCGTATTTAAAAAAAGAAAATTTCAAAATATCGCTTTGATAGCTAAGAAAAATTATTCAAAGACCAGTCCTTTTTGCCCAATTACAACTGGAGTTAATTTTTTAGATCAAGTAACAATACTTGAGGAACTTACAGATTTAGAGTTTCAAAATGTAGGATTTCCTTTGTTATTTCTTCCATTTGTAAGTAGAGCATCTGAAATAATCGGAAAAAAAATATTTTTAAAATTAGATAATAGAGAATTTTTATTGAACTTTAATCAATCAATTTTTACTAATTTTTTAAATAATGAAATCATCGACAATAGTAAAATTATAAATATAAAATTTTTAACAAATAAAGACTCTTTTACTGATAATGAATGGAAAAATTTACTAAATTTATCTCATGAAACATTTGTTGATGAGAGCGAAGAACTCAAAAAATCAGCTGCAGGAGCTGGACTTACAGATAATGATTAAAGAAAAAAAAAAATCTAATAATCTTGATGATTTAGACAATTATTGCGAAGAATGCAATAAAAACTGTGACACTGTTTTACAGAACCTAATTCTTATAGGATACAAAATTTGTAACTCATGTAGAATCTCAAAAACAATTTTTCCAGTTTAAGTAATATTACTTATAGGTAGTGCATCCATTCTACTCATAACAAAAGTTATTGACAAGAATGCTATTATTAAAAATGATAAAAATACTACACCAAAAGATTTAAAGTTTGATTTTAAATTTAACACATTTTTACTCGAAATAATTAGAGAGGCAAAAATCCAAAATTGAGTTAAGAAAATTATTGGCATTACAAGATCTGGCACTAAAGCAAAAAATCTAATTAATCCAGGAGAGTGAGCATAACCTACTGCTATTAAAACTTTTTTGAATGATATATTAGAGGACTCTTTATCTGGAAATAATTTGACCCCTATAACATATATAAATATTGCCCAAACAAACCAGCTGATAATTGCTGTAAGACCTGATACTCCTATTGAGGTTTTGATTATTGTATTTACTGCTACAGCACCCGCAACCCCATCTAGGATCATTATAAGTCCAGCATAATAAATTGCTGCCTCTCCAAAATATTTGTTTTCTTTGTAAATTGATTTATCTAATTTAAGAGATTTAACAACAATATTTAAAAATTCTCCAAACATTATTTTTGAAAATAAAGAGAGGATTTTTCTTACTCTCCCTATAATTTTATCCTTTTACCACTTCTCTTGTATTTGCGTTGTATGACTCTTTAAACGGAATATCCACAACAACTGCATCCACTGGTTGTCCAGATTTTTCAGAATATTTTTCTGGTAAATGAACTTTATATTTTGTTCCAACTTTACCTTTTGGAAATCCATTTGCATTTAAAGTTCCATCAAATGGAACGTATCCCATTGCAATATTCATTTTTTTTTCAGGATGATACCAAGGAGAGGTTACAAAACCAATTGGCTCTCCACCATTTTCTCCTGAAATCAACCAGAAATCAGGTGCATATTCTTCAATTGGTTTTCCACCTAATTCTAAACCAACTAACTGAAGCTTATAGGGTTTTTTACCTGCTTTAAGCTCTTCTTTCATTTGTTCCAATGCTTGTTTTCCAACATAATCGCTTTTTTTATTCCATTCACCTTTTCCAGATAAAGAAACCTGATAGCCAAGGTTACATTGAAAAGGATTATGTTGATTATCCATATCTTGCCCCCAAGATAAAATTCCAGCTTGAATTCTTCTATGGTGAGCTGGAGCTATTACCATTAATTTATGTTTTTTTCCTGCATCG
>CACDFC010000009.1 GCA_902552035.1 uncultured Pelagibacteraceae bacterium
TAAATTTTTAGGCGTAGGAGAAAAAATTGATAATCTTGAAGTTTTCCATCCAGATAGAATTGCAAACAGAATTTTAGGTATGGGAGATATAGTTTCTTTAGTTGAAAAAGCCTCAGAAGATTTTGATCAAGAGAAAACTAAAAAAAGGACAGTTTTCTTTAAATGATTATTTGTCTCAATTAAGACAAATGAAAAAAATGGGAGGAATAGAAGGAGTGATGTCATTTTTGCCTGGAGTTTCAAAAATAAAGTCTCAAATGGATCAATCAGGGATAGATGAGAACGTCATAAAAAAAAATGAAGCTGTAATTTTATCAATGACAAAAAAAGAAAGAGAAAATCCAAAGATAATTGATGGCTCAAGAAAAAAAAGAATTGCTAATGGTTCTGGAACTGACATTGCCACTATCAATAAATTGCTTAAACAATTTAAGATGATGTCTGAAATGATGAAAAAAATGTCAAAAGGAAATATGAAAGGAATGGCAGATAAAGGAATACCGCCAGAACTTTTTAATCAATTAAAATAAATAAAGGAGAGATATGTTAAAATTAAGATTATCAATGGGTGGTACAAAAAAAAGACCAGTTTATAAAATTGTTGTTGCCGACAGTAAATTTGCTAGAGATGGTAGGTTTATTGAAAAATTAGGTTTTTTTAATCCATTGTTACCCAAGGAAAAAAAAGAGAGATTGGGATTAGTAACTGAAAGAATTAAATATTGGTTAGAAAAAGGAGCACAACCAACAATTAGAGTAGCAAGAATACTTGGAGAAAATCAAATAATTCCAATGCCTAAAAAAGGAAATAATCCACAAAAAGCAATACCAAAAAAAGATAGAAAAAAAGATAGTAAAGAGGAAGCACCAAAAGCAGAAACAGCTAAGGAAGCACCAAAAGCAGAAGCAGCTAAGGAAGCACCAAAAGCAGAAGCAGCTAAGGAAGCACCAAAAGCAGAAGAGAAAAAAAAGTAATGTTTATTTTTCAAATTTTTACGCTTTACCCAGAGTTTTTTCCTGGCCTTTTTAAAGATGGACTTTATGGAAAAGCTTTAGAAAAAAAAATTTGGAAATTTAAAATAGTAAATATAAGAGAATATGCAAATGACAAACACAAAACTGTTGATGATACTCCCTACGGAGGAGGCTCTGGAATGCTTTTAAAACCAGATGTCATTGCAAGTGCTTTAGATCAAAATACTTCTATAAATGAAAAAATTTTTTACCTTTCACCTAGAGGGAAAGTATTTAATCAAAATTTAGCTAAAGATTTATCTAAGCAAAAAAAAGTAAATATTATCTGCGGTCATTTTGAAGGAATAGATCAAAGAGTTTTAGATCATAGAAAAATTGAGGAAATAAGCATTGGAGATTTTATTTTATCTGGTGGAGAAACAGCTTCATATGTTTTTCTTGATGCAATACTAAGATTAATTCCTGGAGTAATTGGTAATGAAAATTCTAAAAATGAAGAAAGCTTTGAAAATGGTTTACTAGAGTATCCTCAGTATACAAAACCACAAATTTGGGAGAAAATAAGTGTACCAAATGTACTTTTATCAGGAGATCACGCCAAAATTAAAGACTGGCGTTTATCTCAATCTGAGGCTATAACTCGCGTCCGAAGACCAGATTTATGGCAAAAATATAATAATAAAAAAAATTAATTTGATAAACTTACAGATGAAAACAATTGAAGAAATAAACCAGGCTAATGTAAAAAGAATATCTGCTGAAAAAAAATTGCCAGATTTTTTTCCTGGAGATATTGTTAAAATTGGTGTGCGAATTACTGAGGGAAAAAGAGATCGTATTCAATATTTTGAAGGAGTATGTATTGCTAAAAAAAATAGAGACTTAAATTCGTCATTTACCGTTAGGAAAATTTCATTTGGTGAAGGAGTTGAAAGGACATTTGCATTGTACAGTCCTATTGTAGATTCAATAAAAGTTGTTAGATCTGGTAAAGTTAGAAGGGCAAAACTTTATTATTTAAGAGATAGAACTGGAAAATCAGCAAGGATAGCAGAAAAAATTAAGAAAAAAATTGGTATAGATGTTGATACTAAACCAGAACAACCTACAGAGGAAAATATTATAAAAGTTGAAGAAGATAATTCTAATCAGAATAACAAAAAAGAGTCTACTGAAAGTAAAGATACCTCTAAAAAAGAAAGTGAAAAAGAGACTCTAGAAAAAAATAAATAATCTTTTTCTTAATGCCTAAGACTTTATATGACAAAATTTGGAATGATCACTTAGTTCATCAACAAGATGATGGAACCTCTTTATTGTTTGTTGATAGACATTTAATACATGAAGTTACAAGTCCACAAGCCTTTGAAGGTTTAAGGAATTCAAATAGAAAGGTTAGACAACCAAAACTAACACTTGCTGTTGTTGATCATAATATTCCTACAACCGATAGATCAAAAGGAATTGATGATAAAGATTCAAAAATTCAAGTAGAAACTTTAGAAAAAAATTGTAGAGAATTCGGTGTCAAATTATTTGGAATGGATGATAAAAGACAAGGAATAGTTCATATTGTAGGTCCGGAACAAGGTTTTACTCAACCTGGAACAGTAATTGTCTGTGGAGATAGCCATACTGCAACTCATGGAGCTTTCGGTTCTTTAGCTTTTGGTATTGGAACTTCAGAAGTAGAACATGTATTGGCAACACAGACTTTGGTACAGAAAAAAGCTAAAAATTTTAGAATTAATGTGAATGGAAAACTTTCGCTAGGAGTAACGTCTAAAGATGTTATTTTACAAATTATTGGAAAAATAGGAACAGCAGGCGGAACTGGTTGTGTACTAGAGTATGCCGGCTCAGTAATTTCTAACTTATCAGTAGAGCAGAGAATGACAATTTGTAATATGTCAATCGAGGGAGGAGCAAGAGCTGGATTAATTCAGCCAGATGAAAAAATTTTTAGCTATTTAAAAGGTAGGCCTATGTCACCAAAAAATGACAAGTGGGAAAGAGCTTTAGAATATTGGAATTCACTTAAAAGTGATAGTGATGCTAAATTTGATAAAGAAATAAATCTAAATGGTGAGGATATTGCCCCAATGGTAACTTGGGGAACATCACCTGAGGATGTTGTTTCAATAAATGGCAAAGTTCCAAATCCCGATAATGAGAAAAATGAGGACAAAAAAAATTCAATTAATAGATCTCTAAAGTATATGGGCCTTAAACCAGACGTAAAAATTCAGGATATCAAAATTGATAAAGTTTTTATTGGAAGTTGTACTAATGGAAGAATAGAGGATTTACGTGAAGCTGCTCAAATTTTAAAAAATAAAAAAAAAGCGGAACATGTACATGGTATGGTTGTTCCAGGGTCAGGATTGGTTAAAGAGCAAGCAGAACAAGAAGGGTTGGATAAAATATTCATTAAATCAGGATTTGAATGGCGAGAACCCGGTTGTTCAATGTGCCTTGCAATGAATGCGGATAAATTAAAACCTCAAGAAAGATGTGCCTCTACATCAAATAGAAACTTTGAGGGTAGACAAGGAAGAGGTGGAAGAACTCATTTAGTCAGTCCAGGAATGGCAGCTGCGGCAGCGATAGCAGGAAATCTTGATGATGTTAGAAAATACCAAAATTAATGAAAAAATTTATTTCACTTAAAAGTATCCCAGCATATTTGCCAATTGTGAATATTGATACTGATATGATTATACCTAAACAATTTTTAAAAACAATTAAACGAACTGGTCTAGGGAAAAATCTATTTCACGAAATGAGGTATGACAATGATGGAAAGGTTATTAATGATTTTGTTTTAAATACAAAACCATTTGATAGGTCAAAAATTTTAATTGCAGGAAATAATTTTGGTTGTGGATCATCCAGAGAGCATGCGCCATGGGCTCTTTTAGATTTTGGTATCACTTGCATAATAAGTTCAAGCTATGCAGATATATTTTACAATAATTGTTTTAAAAATGGAATATTGCCAATAATTTTGAATGAAGAAAAAATAAAAGATCTATCAGAATATGCAAAAAGAAAAGAAGAAATAGAAGTGAACCTAAAAGAAGAAAAAATTATTTATGGAAATAATGAAATAAATTTTAAAATAGATCCATTTAAGAAAAAATGTTTGATTGAAGGACTTGATGACATTGCTCTGTCCTTAGAAAAATCTTCTCATATTAACGATTTTGAAAAAAAATTAAAATCCTCAAAACCATGGATATTTAATGATTAAGGTTAAAAAAAGAAAAATTTTATTGTTAGCAGGTGATGGTATTGGCCCCGAGGTAATTGCTGAAGTTAAAAAAATTATAAATTGGTTTAATAAAAATCGATCTCTTGACTTTGAAATAGATGAAGATTTAGTTGGAGGTGCAGCTTATGACAAACATGGAATTCCAATTACTGATGAAGTTTTTTTTAAAGCATTAGAAAGTGAGGCAGTAATGTTGGGTGCTGTTGGAGGTCCTAAATGGGATAATATTGATTTTTCAAAAAAACCAGAGAGAGCACTTTTAAAACTTAGAAAAGAGTTAAAACTATTTGCAAATTTAAGACCTGCAATTTGTTTTAAACAACTTGTAGATGCTTCAAGCCTTAAACCAGAAATAGTCTCTGGGTTAGATATAATGCTAGTTAGAGAGTTAACAGGAGGAATTTACTTTGGTGAGCCTAGGGGAATTAAGCCTATTAACAATGGTGAGAGAAAAGGAATAAATACGCATACTTATACTAGCAGTGAAATCGAGAGAGTTGCTAGAGTAGCTTTTGATTTAGCAAAAAAAAGAAAAAATAAAGTCACTTCTTGTGAAAAATCAAATGTTATGGAAGCAGGACAGCTTTGGAAGGAAGAAGTACAATCTCTTCATGACAAAGAATTTAAAGAAATCGAGCTAGATCATATGTTAGCAGACAATTGTGCTATGCAATTATTAAGAAATCCAAAACAATTTGACGTTATTGTTACTGATAATTTATTTGGAGATATATTGTCGGATGAAGCAGCAATGTTGACGGGATCTTTAGGTCTTTTACCATCAGCATCTTTAGGAGCAAAAGATAAAGATGGAAACATGAGATCAATGTATGAGCCAGTACATGGATCAGCTCCAGATATTGAGGGAAAAGGTATAGCTAATCCAATAGCATCAATTTTGAGCTTCTCAATGGCTTTAAGATATTCGTTAAATTTAGATAAGGAAGCTGACGAACTTGATAAATCTGTACAAAGTGTACTAGATAAAGGGTTGAGGACTAGGGACATTTTATCTAAAGGAAAAAAGGAAGTTTCTACAAAAGAAATGGGTGATGCTATTATTGCTTATTTGCAAAAATAACTATTTTAAATATATTTGTAGTATCAAAAAAAATGACTATTTATAATGCACCAGTTGAAGATATGCTTTTTCTTTATGAAAAGCTAAGAGACAATAAAAACTATAATGAGATCGAAAGGTATAAGGAAGTAACAACTGATTTAGTCAAAAATATTCTTGAAGAAGCAGCTAAGATAAATAAAAATTTAATATTACCTCTAGCAAAATCTGGTGACGAAAATCCTACAGTCTTAGAAAATGGAGTTGTAAGAACACCCCCAGGTTACAAAGAAGCCTATAAAAAATTTATTGAAGATGGTTGGACATCCTTATCTTGCGATCCAAAATATGGAGGACAAGGTATGCCAAAAACTGTAAGTGCATTTTTTGATGAAATGATTTCATCATCAAGTCTTTCATTTAAGTTATATAGTGAATTAACGTTAGGTGCATATAATTGTATTCATCATCACGCTTCTGATGAAATAAAAAATAAATATCTTCCAAAAATGGTTGAGGGCAAATGGAGTGGAACAATGTGCTTAACTGAACCTGTATGTGGTACCGATTTAGGAATGCTAAAGTCAAAAGCGATAGAGCAATCAGATGGAACTTTTAAGATAACTGGTCAAAAAATATTCATTACCTCTGGTGATCACGATTTAACGGAAAATATTGTTCATTTAGTTATTGCAAGAGCAAGTGACTCACCACAAGGAACAAAAGGAATAAGTTTATTTCTGGTACCAAAGTTTATTGTTAATCAAGATGGTTCAATTGGTCCAAGAAACGGAATTTCTACAGGTTCAATAGAAACAAAGATGGGTATCAAGGGTTCAGCAACTTGTGTTCTTAATTTTGATGATGCAACTGGATATTTAATTGGTCCAAAAAATAAAGGGTTAAGCCAAATGTTTACAATGATGAATTTAGAGAGAATAGTTGTTGGTATACAAGGTTTAGGATTATCTGAAATTGCTTATCAAAATTCTTTAAACTACGCAAAAGAGAGAAAACAGGGAAAAAGCAATAATAATAAATCAAAAAATGGTAGTGCAGACTTAATTATAGAGCATGCAGATATAAGAAGAACTTTGTTAAATATGAAATCAATTATTGAAGGAGAGAGAGCATTATGTTTTTGGTTGTCCCAACAAACTGAGGTTAGCTTATATCATAAAGACACAAAAATTAAGCAAGATGCTTTAGATATGGTCTCATTAATGACACCAGTAGTTAAGTCTTTATTCTCAGATATGGGAATGGAAATTACTAGTGACGCTATGCAGATATTTGGAGGCTATGGTTACACAAAAGACCAAGGAATTGAACAATTATATAGAGATAATAGAATAACACCTATTTATGAAGGAACCAATTCTGTTCAAGCAATTGATTTAGTTTTTAGAAAATTAGTAAATAAGAATGGAGATATAATTGATAAGTATATCAGCATGATCAAAAGTGACCTTGATAAAAACAGTGATGAACTAAAACCATTTATAAAAACACTAAAAATCTACGTTGATAAGCTAAGTAGCTTTTCAAATTGGATGAAAGATAAAATAGAAAATTCTAGAGATGATGCAAATGCAGCATCAAACGATTACTTGAGAGTTTTAGGCTATGTCTCAGTAGGATATGCATGGCTTAAAGTATTAGGAGTATGCTATAAGGAATATTCTAGTAATAAAGACTTCTACGAAGATAAAATACAAACTGCTAGTTTTTATTTTAATAGGGTTTTACCGCGAATTGATAGTCATTATTTGTCTGCAACCACCGGAAGTAGATATATAATGGACTTTAAATTTAATTGATTATGAGTCATTACAATACAAATTTAGACAAAAATAATGCAAATTTTGTTCCATTAACTCCTTTGTCTTTTCTTCAAAGAGCAAAAGATATTTATCCGAATTATGAAGCAATTGTTTATGAGGATAGGAGATATACATGGAGTGAGGTTTTTAAAAGATGTATAAAATTTGCGAGTGCACTTGAAAAAATTGGAATTAATAAAGGAGATACAGTTTCATTTTTAGCTTTTAATACTCCTGAAATATTTGAGGCTCATTATTCAGTTCCAATGACTGGTGCAGTGTTAAATACAATTAATATTAGATTAGATGCAAAAACTATTGCTTATATATTAGAACATAGTGATGCCAAAGTTCTTGTTGTCGATAGACAGCTTCATGTTGAGGTAAAAAAAGCTTTAAGCTCAATAAATAAAAAAATTACCATTATAGATATATTTGATAAATTTGCTGATCAATCAAAGCTAGAAAAAATCGGTGATTTAGAATATGAAGATTTTTTAAATACTGGCGACGAAAAATATAACTGGAAAATGCCAGAAGATGAATGGCAGGCTATTTCTTTAAGCTATACATCTGGTACAACTGGGAACCCTAAAGGAGTTGTTTATCACCACAGAGGCTCATATTTAATGTCAACAGGAAGCGCAACAGCGTGGAATATGCCAAATAGATTAAATTTTTTGACTGTTGTACCAATGTTTCATTGTAACGGTTGGTGTTATCCTTGGACAGTTCCAATGTTAAATGGAAGAACAATTTGCCTTAGAAATGTTGATGTTAAGAAAATATTTGAGTTAATTGACAAATATGAAGTAACCCATTTTGGAGGTGCACCTATTGTTTTAAATATGATCACTGGAGCGCCGGAAGCTGATAGAAAAAAACTAAAACATAAAGTTTATGTGTTAACTGCTGGTGCACCTCCTCCAAGTATTATTTTTAAAAAAATGAAAAGTCTTGGTTTTGAAGTAATGCATGTTTATGGATTAACAGAGACATATGGGCATGTAACTCAATGTGCATGGAATGATTCATGGAATGAATTTGATGAAGATAAATTAAATGAGATAAAAGCACGACAAGGAGTAAGATATCCAAATACCGAGGGAGTAACAATAATGGACCCTGAAAGTATGAAAGAGGTTCCAAAAGACGGAAAAACAATTGGTGAAATAATGATAAGAGGAAATGTTGTAATGAAAGGTTACTTTAAAGATAAAGAAGCAACTGAAAAGGCAATGAAAGGTGGTTGGTTTCATTCCGGTGATTTGGCAGTAATGCACCCAGATGGATATGTTAAGATACAGGATAGATCTAAGGATATTATCATTTCTGGAGGTGAAAATATTTCATCTATTGAAATTGAAAATACATTAGCTAAGCACCCATCTGTGTCCATAGCTGCGGTAGTTGCGAAGCCTGATGAAAAATGGGGTGAAGTTCCTTGTGCATTTATCGAAATGGTGAAAGATAAACCAGTTACTGAAAAAGAGTTAATTGCTTTTTGTAAAGAAACTTTAGCTAATTTCAAAGTTCCTAAAAAAGTCGAATTCTGTGAACTTCCAAAAACCTCAACAGGAAAAATACAAAAATTTGAATTAAGAAAAAAGGCCAAGGAGATAAACTGATCTTTCGAGTAAATGAAAAGGACGTGTTTGTCTCTACTGCAGGCTTACAAATAGATATTCAAAAGCCTACTATATTATTAATGCACGGTAGTGGCCTTAGTCATATTGTTTGGTCATTACACGAGCAATTTTATTCATCTCAAGGTTTTAATGTTTTAGCAGTTGACCTTCCTGGACATGGTGATTCTGAAGGTCCTTCGTTATCCTCGATACAAGAAATATCTGATTGGGTAAAAGATCTTGCTAATGAATTAAATTTAAAAAAAATAAATTTTATAGGTCACTCCCAAGGTTGTCTGGTTGGCATAGATTTTGCATCTAGATATCCAGAATTAATTGAAAGACTAGTACTTGTTGCAGGATCATATAAATTGCCAGTAAATCAGGATCTTTTAGACTTAGCGGAAGCTGGAGATGAAAAGGCATTGTTACTTATGATGAAATGGGGATATGAAGGCTCAAAAGCCTTTATAGGAGGAAACCCAGTAAAAAAAATTATAAACTCAACAAGAGAAATTCGTGAAATTTTGTATGTGGACTTAAGAGCGTGCAACAACTATAAGTCCGGAAAAGATTCTTTAGAAAAAATAAATTGTTCGACCTTATGTATTTTTGGAGATCTTGATAAAATGGTACCACTTGAAGTAGGAAATAAAATGGCGGAAAAAATTAAAAATTCAAAAGTTAAAGTTATTACCAACTGTGGACATATGATAATTTTTGAAAGAGCTTTTGAAATGAGAAAATCAGTAATAGAATTTTTAAAAAAATGAAAGAATATTTTATATCAAAGTCTAGAAGACTAAGAAGTACTTCGTATACTTCAAGAATAGAAGAACAGGGAGTTACAGCTTATACAATTTATAATCATATGCTTCTGCCAACAAGATTTGGTGGACCTCTAGAGGAATTATATCATCATTTAAAAGAACATGTTCAAGTTTGGGACGCAGCTGGTCAAAGACAAGTAGAGGTTAATGGTAAAGACTCTTACAAGTTAGTACAGTTAATGACATGTCGAGATCTTTCGAAAGCAAAAGTTGGAAGATGCTATTATGCCCCAATTATTGATGATAAGGCCAAGTTGATAAATGATCCTGTAATTTTAAAATTATCAGACCAAAGGTGGTGGATATCATTATCAGACTCAGACGTAGAATTATTTGCTAAAGGGCTTGCGATAGGAAATAATTTTGATGTAAATATTTTTGAAGCTAAAATAGATATATTCTCAGTTCAAGGTCCAAAATCTTTCGACTTAATGGCAAAAGTTTTAGGCCCAAAAATTAGAGAATTAAAATTTTTTGGTTTTGATTATTATGAGTTTGGTGGATCAAAACATTTAATAGCAAGATCTGGATGGTCAAAGCAAGGTGGATACGAAGTTTACATGGAACATACCGAAGCAGGACTAGCACTTTATGACAAGTTGTTTGAAGCTGGTGTTGAGTTTAATGTAAAACCTGGTGCTCCAAATTTAATAGAGAGACTAGAAAGTTCATTGTTATCTTACGGGAATGATATGGATATAGGTGATAATCCGTTAGAATGTGGATTTGACAAATATGTTAATTTAGAAAGTGAAGTTAATTTTTTAGGAAAAGAAGTGCTTAAAAAAGTAAAGTCAGAGGGCGTTAAGAAAAAACTTATGGGAGTTAAAATAGACTCTAAGAAAATTAACGTGACAGGCTCAATTAATATGTATGACAAAAATAATAAATTAATTGGGGAATTGAGATCTGGTTCTTTTAATCCAATGTTTAAGCAAGTAATAGGTATTGCAATGGTAAATAAACCTTATTTTAAAGATACACAGGAATTTCAAATATCTATTGATGGAAATAATTGCACTGGAAAAGTTTGCGATTTACCTTTCATTTAGTATAAATCTTAAATAAACTTATGAATATAGCCATAGTAGGAGCAACAGGTAATGTTGGTAGAAAAATCATAGAAGTTTTGGAAAAAAAAAATTTTCCTACTTCTGAAATTTTTTTAATTGCATCATCTAAAAGCGCAGGAAAAAAAATTAGCTTCAAAGGCAAAGAATATACTGTTGAAGATCTTGAGACATTCGATTTTTTGAAAGTTAAAATAGCCTTTTTTGCAGCTGGTAGTTCTATAGCAGAAAAATGGGCAACAAAAGCTGCAGAAAAAACTATTGTGATTGATAATTCAAAATTTTTTAGAAAAGATAATGATATTCCTTTAATTGTACCTGAGGTGAATTCAAAAGATCTTATTCATTTTAAAAACAAAAATATTATAGCTAATGCAAATTGTTCAGTTATACCGATTGTAGTAGCATTGAAACCACTTCATGATCTTTATAGTATAAAAAGAATTGTTATTTCAACTTATCAATCTGTTTCAGGCGCTGGAAAAGCAGCAATGGATGAACTTTTGATACAAACAAAAGATTTCCTAGATAAAAAAAAATTGGCACCCATAAACTTTACAAAACAAATAGCATTCAATGCCATACCACATATTGACAGCTTTTTAGCAGATGGATCAACCAAAGAAGAGCAAAAAAATCACGATGAAGTAAAAAAAATTTTAGATAAAAAAATTAAAATAACATCAACGTGTGTTAGAATTCCAGTACTAGTATCACATTCTATAAGTACAAATGTGGAATTTCACAAAAAATATGATTTAAATGAAATTAAAAAAGTTTTATCTTCTTCACCTGGTTGCAAAGTGGTGGATGAACATAAAGATGGAGGTTATATAACTCCTGTTGAAGCTGAAAATAAATATGAAACTTTCATTTCAAGAATAAGAGAAGATTTTTCAAATGATAATTCCATTAATCTCTGGATTGTATCTGATAATCTTTTAAAAGGTGCAGCATTAAATGCAGTTGAGATAGCTGAAAGTTTAATTAAAAATGATTTTTATGGAAAATAAAAACCCAATATCTCCTCATATTCAAGTATATGAGTGGCATATATCCTCTCTTGTATCTATATCTCATAGAATTACAGGTGTGATAAATATTTTGTTTATAACTTTGATTTGTTTTTGGGTTGGTTCACTTTTTTTTGGGGAAACAGAATATGAACTCATTCAAAAAATTCTTTTAAGTTCGTTTGGCAAATTCTTGATTATAAGTATTATTTGGTCTTTTAGTTTTCAAATCTTAAGTGAAATTAGACATCTATTTTGGGATATGGGTTATGGTTTTGATTTAAAAGTATCTAAAATAACTGGACTTATTGTTATTCTCGGATCTTTTTTAATAACAATAATGGTATACTTGCTTGGGAAGCATATAATTTAAATGATAAATGTAACAAAAAAATGGTTATTTCTAAAAATTAGTTCTGTAATTTTAATACCATTAATGCTTTGGTTTATAATTAACCTGGTATCAATTTACGATAAAAATTATCTAGAAGTAGTGTTATTCTTCACTACTCAGCCATCAAAATTTTTGTTCTCTTTTCTTGTCATTTTTGCATTTTTCTATTCTGCATTAAATATAAGTGAAATATTTGAGGATTATCTACATAATGAGAAAATTAAAAATGTCGCAAATAAAATACTCTTTTTATCTGCTATAGTTATACCTATATTAACAATAATAATGTTACTATTTTTAAAAGTATGAAATCTTATAATATAATCGATCATGAATACGATGTCATAGTTCTTGGAGCTGGTGGATCTGGATTAAGAGCAGCTGTAGGCCTAAGTGAGGCTGGGTTGAAAACAGCGTGTATTTCTAAAGTATTTCCGACCAGAAGTCATACCTCTGCAGCTCAAGGTGGCATTTCAGCTGCACTTGGAAATATGGGGGAGGATGATTGGAGATGGCATATGTATGATACTGTAAAAGGATCTGACTGGCTTGGAGACCAAGATAGTATTGAATATTTGTGTAAAGAAGCGCCTAAAGCAGTATTAGAATTAGAGCAGTATGGTGTTCCGTTTAGTAGAACTGAGGATGGAAAAATATATCAAAGACCTTTTGGCGGTATGACTAAAAATTATGGCAATGAAACAGTCCAAAGAACTTGTGCAGCTGCTGATAGGACAGGTCATGCAATACTTCATACTTTGTACGGACAAGCGTTAAAACATAATACAGAATTTTTTATTGAATATTTTGCTCTTGATTTGTTAATGAAAAATGGAGAATGCAAAGGTTTAATAGCTTGGAATCTAAATGACGGAACAATACATAGATTTAGATCTCATATAACAATTATTGCCACTGGTGGTTATGGTAAAGTTTATTATTCTGCAACCTCAGCACACACATGTACTGGTGATGGAAATGCAATGGTTTTAAGAGCAGGTTTACCTTTACAGGATATGGAATTTGTTCAATTTCACCCTACAGGAATATATGGTCACGGAACTCTTATATCTGAGGGTGTTCGAGGCGAAGGTGGGTATTTATTAAATTCAAAAGGTGAGAGATTTATGGAGAGGTACGCTCCTAAGGCAAAAGATTTAGCTTCAAGAGATGTAGTTAGCAGATCAATAGCAATAGAGATAAATGAAGGAAGAGGTGTTGGTAAGGAAAAAGATCATGTTCATCTTCATTTAGATCATTTAGATCCAAAAGTAATCGAAGATAGATTGCCTGGTATATCCGAGTCATCAAAATTGTTTGCAGATGTTGATGTTACAAAAGAACCTATACCTGTGGTACCAACAGTTCATTACAATATGGGAGGAATACCAACTAATTACAAAGCTGAAGTTTTAAGTGCTAGTGGATCAAATCAAACTGTCCCAGGATTAATGGCTATAGGCGAAGCCGCTTGTGTTTCAGTGCATGGTGCTAATAGGCTTGGGTCAAATTCATTGATAGACCTTGTTGTCTTTGGAAGGGCAGCCGCTAAAAGAGCATCTGAACTGGTAAAGCCAGGAACTCCTCATGAAGTTATATCTCAGTCAGAAACCGACAAGTGCCTAAAAAGATTTGATAAATTGAGAAACTCTTCAGGAAAAAACACAACAGCTGAATTAAGAATTTCAATGCAAAAAACTATGCAATCAAAATGTGCTGTATTTAGAACTGAAAAAACATTGAGTGAGGGAGTAAATGAAATACGAAAACCTTTCGAAGGTATGGATGAAATTTCAGTAAAAGATAAATCTCTAATATTTAATACTGATCTTGTAGAAACTTTGGAGTTTGATAATTTGATTAGACAGGCAATTACTACAATGGACTCTGCATATTATAGAAAAGAAAGTAGAGGAGCTCATGCAAGAGAAGATTATCCAAAAAGAGATGATGAAAAATTTATGCAACATACTTTATCTTGGTGTGATGGAACAAAAACTCAAATAAAATATAGACCAGTTACAAGATCCACATTAACAAATGATGTGCAATATTTTCCACCTCAAGAACGAGTTTATTAATGGTACAAATTAGTTTACCAAAAAACTCAAAAGTTCAAAAAGGAAAATACTATAAAGATAAAACTGGATCAAAAAATATTAGAAAAGTAAATGTTTATAGGTGGGATCCGTCATCAGGAGAAAATCCAAGAATTGATACCTATGAAGTTGATATGGACAACTGTCCCTCGAAAGTTCTTGACGTTTTAAATAAAATTAAAAATGAAATTGATCCATCTCTAGCTTATAGAAGATCATGTGCTCATGGTGTTTGTGGTTCATGCGCTATGAATATGGATGGCAAAAATGGTTTAGCTTGTACAAAAGCACATTCTGAGATTAAAGGAGAAATTAATATTTATCCATTACCACATTTAAAGGTTTTAAAAGATTTGATAGGCGATCTAAATACATTATATAAACAATATGCGTCTGTAGAACCTTGGCTTAAAACTTCAAAAAAAAATGATAATGTTGAAAATATTCAATCAATTAATGATAGATCAAAACTTGACGGATTATATGAGTGCATAATGTGTGCATGTTGCTCAACTTCATGTCCAAGTTATTGGTGGAATGGTGACAAATACCTCGGTCCTGCAGTTTTATTACAAGCTTACAGATGGATAATGGATAGTAGAGATGAAGATAGAAAAGAAAGACTCAAAAAAGTTGCAGATGAACTAAAATTATATAGATGTCATACTATTATGAATTGTACTAATTCCTGCCCTAAAGGACTAAATCCAGCAAAGGCTATAGCAGAAATTAAAAAAATGCTTGTAACAGTTTAATTTTTATTTTTAAAAAAAAGAATTTTTTTAAGATTTTCAGCTGCATTGAGCATTAGTGGTAAGATTTTTTTTAAATCTTCAATATTTTTTCTACTTTTTGCAGTATGAGTTGATAAACAAAAATAAAGAGAATTATTATTTGTTATAGGCACAGATAAACCAACCATGCCATTGAACCACTCTTCATTATCAAATGCATATCCCTGTTTTTTTATTTTATTTAATTCTTTTTTGAATTGAGAGACATCTATAATTGTATTTTTTGCTGATTTAGGAGTTTTTATATTTTTAAATATTTGGATAGCATTACTGTTTTCAAGAAATGACAAATAAAGTTTTCCAGATGCTGAGGCGTGCAAAGGTAAATGATCTCCCGCATCCAAATTAAGTTGCATAGGCCAATGAAATTGAATTCTATCAAAATAAACTAATTTTGTTCCAATTGGCATTGATAAGCTAACGGTTTCTTGTATATCCTCAGTTAATTTTCTCAAAAATGATCTTCTCAACGTAAATTTTGGCTCATAAGGCAAACTTTTTAAAATAATTTCTCTTATTTTTGGACCAGGTATAAATGTTTTGTTAACGTTTTGGATTAAAAACCTTTCCTCACATAAAATTTCAAGTTGACGGTAAACAGTTGCTAAAGGAATTTTTAGTTTTTGTGAAATTTTTTTAGCAGTAAGGTTGTCTGGATCTGTTAAGATCTCTTCCATTATATTAAGTATTCTCCTAGGAGATGTTCGAGATTTCATAAAATATTTTAAAATTAAGATAGAACTGGAATAGTAAATTCTGGGCCAGCATTATCTTCATTCCAGGTAATAGTAGCAGTTTTAAGTTTTGTATAAAATCTTACCCCATCTGGACCATGAATCGAGTGATCTCCAAAAAGTGAACGCTTCCAACCCCCAAAACTATGATAAGCGACAGGTACAGGAATTGGAACATTAACTCCTATCATTCCAATTTTAGCATTTTCAGTGAAATGTTTTGCTATATTACCACTTTTAGTAAACACTGCTGCTCCATTTCCAAGCTCATGATCATTAACCAATTTTAAAGCATCTTCATATTTTTTAGTTGTCATCATACTTAAAACTGGTCCAAATATTTCCTCTTTATATATTTTCATTTCAGGCTTAACCTCATCAAATATAGTTGGTCCAACAAAATAACCGTCTTCATAGCCTTGTTTCTTAAAATTTCTTCCATCAGCTAATAATTTAGCTCCCTCTTTCTCCCCACTATCTATATATCCTAGAACTTTTTTATAATGTGCTTCGCTACTTAGAGGTCCAAAATCTGTTTTTTCGTCAGTATAAGGTCCAACGTTTAATTTAGATGTTTTTTCTAGTAGAGATTTTTTAATTTTATTATTTGTTTCTTTGCCAACACATACTGCAACAGATATTGCCATACATCTTTCACCAGCAGATCCAAAAGCTGAGCCAATAATCGCATCTGTTGTTTTTTCAACGTCTGCATCTGGCATTATAACCATGTGATTTTTTGCTCCTCCAAGTGCTTGAATTCTTTTATTGTTTTTTGTTCCTGTATGATAAACATATTCTGCGATTGGTGTTGAGCCTACAAAACTAATGGCTTGCACATCTTTATCCTCTAGTAAAGCATCTACAGACTCTTTGTCTCCATTTACACAATTTAATACTCCAGGAGGAAAACCAGCTTCTATTGCTAGTTCTGCTAATTTTAATGGACAACTTGGATCTTTTTCAGAAGGTTTAAGAACAAAAGTATTTCCACAAGCAATAGCTACTGGAAACATCCACATAGGTACCATTGCTGGGAAATTAAATGGGGTTATTCCAGCACAAACCCCTAGCGGTTGACGAAGCGTGTGTGAGTCAACATTAGTTCCTACGTTTGACGAATGTTCACCTTTTAGGGAAGATGTAATACCAGTTACATATTCAACAACTTCAATACCTCTTTGAATAGATCCTTTTGCATCTGGTATTGTTTTTCCATGTTGCTTCGAAACAAGTTCAGCTAGTTCATTCATATTTTGAACTAATAAATCTTTATATTTTGAAAAAATTCTTGCTCTAGTTATTGGCGTTGTTTTTGACCATTTATCAAATGCTTGCAATGAGTTTTCCACTGCCATTTTTACTATATCTTTACTAGCCAATTCAACATCGGCTATTTGTTCTCCAGTTGCTGGGTTAAATACTTTGCCTTTTCTAGAATTTTTATCTGAATATAATTTACCGTCAATAAAGTGACTAATGAGTTCCATTTTTTATAATTTTTATTAAAGTTATATCAATTAATTTCCATTTTCAACATATTGCTTAAATGAGAAAAATATTATCACCTAAGGATAATACGCTATTGACTCTAATTTTTACATATAATTAAATTATAACTTAAAGATTAACTTATTGCGGAGGTACTCTTTGAGTATTAGGGATAATGTAAGAGTGTGTGTGCCAAGATATCTACAAATTGGCAAAGGAAGTCTTAGTCAACTTCCAGAAATTATAAAAATTTTAGGATCAATAAAATCACCATTAATTGTTACTGACAAACAAATGGTTCAATTTGGATATGTCAAAAAATTGCAGGAAGTTTTAAATAAAGCAGGATTAAATTCTAATGTATTTGATGACACAATCCCTGATCCCACAGACAAAGTTGTTTTAAAAGGCATTGATATGTTAGAAAAAAATAAGAATGATGCCGTGATAGGCTTTGGAGGAGGAAGTCCAATTGACACAGCTAAAGCCATAGCAGTTCTTTCACAGTATAGTAGAGACATACAAGACTATAAACCGCCCGGAACTTTTGATAAAAAGGGTTTACCAATTATTGCAATACCAACAACCGCCGGAACTGGATCAGAGGTTACTCATCATGCTGTAGTTATTGATAGTAGAACTAATAATTTAGAAAAAATATCATGTAGAGGTGAAGGTTTTGTTCCCATAGTTTCCATTATTGATTATGAATTAACTCTATCTAAACCCAGAAGATTAACTATTGATAGTGCGATTGACACTTTGACGCATGGTATAGAAGCTTATGTTAGCAAGAAGGCAACTTTATTCTCAGATAGAATGGCACTTGATACAATAAGACTTGTTACTGAAAATATATATGCAGTAGATAAAAACCCTAAAGATATAAAAGCAAGAGAAGGTTTAATGTTAGCTGCAACTTTAGGAGGTTTGGCTTTTTCAAATGCCTCAATATGTCTAGTACATGGAATGAGCAGACCATTAGGAAGTAATTTTAAAGTTCCACATGGTTTAAGTAATGCAATGCTATTACCTACAATTACAGAATTTTCAGTTGATCATGCTAAAAGTCGCTATGCAGATTGTAGTAGAGCAGGGAAATTTGCTCTATTAGATGATGATGATCAAACTGCGTGTAAAAAATTATTACAAGGACTGTATAAAATTAATAAAGATTTTGAAGTACCATCAATGAAAAATTTTGGTATTGATCAAAAGAATTTTGAGGACCAATTAGAAAATATGGCAACAGATGCCGAGATATCTGGAGCGCCTGGCCTTAATCCGAGAGTGCCCTCTGTAAAGGAAATGATAAATCTTTACGAGGAAGCATGGAGAGCATTTTAAGCAAGAGTTGGAAATGTTCTTTTTTTATTAATTAACAACTCTTAAAACGAAGAGAGGGAAATAATGAAAAAACTGATGAAAACATCTGTTAGTCTTTTTGCTGTTTTTGCTTTGATGATTACTTTTTCACTACAGCAAGTAAGTGCAGCAGAAAAGATTAGATGGAAAGTACAATCTACTTTTAACACTGGTTGGCCTGCTCTAGGAGATCCTGTAGCACGTTTATCAGATACATTGGATAGAGCGACTGATGGTAGAATTAAATTAAAGGTTTACGAGCCTGGAAAAATTCTTCCACCTTTAGAAATTTCACCTTCAATTAGTAAAGGTGACTTGCCAGCAGCTTATAACTACATGGCGTATGACCAAGGAAGAATTCCAGCAGCAGTACTTTTTGCGGCTGTACCGTTTGGAATGGAACCATGGGAATATGCTGCATGGTGGTTTGAAGGAGAAGGAGCTAAATTAGCTAATGAAATATATAATAAACAAAATATTCAAGTTTTGTTATGTAGTACAATTGGACCTGAAACAGCTGGCTGGTATAGAAATCCAATAACTAGCTTAGCAGATCTTAAAGGTTTAAAAATTCGTTTCTCAGGTTTAGGAGGAATGGTTTTAAACGAAATAGGAGCATCTGCAACTTTAATGGCTGGTGGAGAGATTTTTGCTGCTCTAGAAAAAGGAACTTTAGATGCAACTGAATATTCTATGCCTGCGATTGATGAAGTTTTAGGTTTTCATAAAATCACTAAGTTCAACCTATTTCCAGGATGGCACCAAGTATCAACTTCAACTCATTTCATGATCAATTTAGATTTATGGAAAAAAATGGGTGCGGCTGACCAAGCTTTATTCGAAATGGCTTGTACAGCAGCAGCTATGAGAGCAATTACAACAGGTGAATTTTTACAAGGAAAACAAATTGGAACTTTTCCTTCTAAAGGTGTAACAGCTGCTAGATTGCCTGATAGTGTATTGAGAGAACTACAAAAAGTTAGTGCTAGAGTCATGGATGAACAATCTGCTAAAGATGCTGACTTTAAAAGAGTATGGGAATCTCAACAAGCATTCATGAAAGAGTATGATGTTTGGCAAAAATGGGGATATTTACCTAGAAACTTTTAGTATTTAATACTTAAAAAGTTGATTATAATAACAAAAGCGGCCGGTTTTACTGGCTGCTTTTGTTTTTAAGGAAAATAAATATGTCTAAAGATTTTACATCTGTTGAAGGTTCTCTTGATAAAAAATTACAGCTTAGACATACCCCTATAACGCAAAAGATAGATAATTTTGTATTACAGATTGGTGAATTTTTTAATTGGTTTTGGGTAATATTAGTTGCAGTTATTATTCTTAATGTAGTTTTAAGATACGTATTTAAAAATGGAATGATTGAACTAGAGGAGCTGCAATGGCATCTTTATTGTATTGGATGGTTAGTTGGACTTTCATCAACATATATTGTGGACTCACATGTAAGAGTTGACGTTTTAAGTGAGAGACTTAGTTATAGAAAAAAATTATGGTTTGAATTATTTGGTATTTTGATTTTATTTTTACCATTTGTAATTCTTGTCCTTTATTATGCTGTTCCTTTTTTTGAACTTTCATGGACTACAAGTGAAAGATCAACATCTGCGAATGGTTTACCAGCAAGATGGTTTGTCAAAGGCTTTCTAGTAATAAGTTTTTTCTTGTTACTAATTTCTGGATTCTCAAGAATCGTAAGAATAATAACAACTTTAAGATTTGGTTTTGAGGATAAAAAATGATTTCATTGGTTTCAGAATATTTTTTAGCTATTGCCCTATTTTTTAGTTTTATAACATTAATATTTTACGGTTTCCCTGTTGCTTGGACTATGGGTGGTTTGGGTGTTCTGTTTATATTTATTTCAATGCTTTCAGATAATTTATTTGACACTTTTTATGGTGTTGATTTTGGTTTTGCATCTATGGTTGTTTATCGTCTTTATGGGGTCATGGCAAACTGGGTTTTAGTTGCACTACCTATGTTTATTTTTATGGGAATCATGATGGATAAATCTGGTATTGCAGAGGACTTGATGACTGATCTTTCCAAATTGTTCGGTAAAACAAGAGGTGGACTTGCTATCTCAATTGTATTTATCGGAGTTTTGCTTGCAGCTTCTACAGGTATTATTGGTGCTGCTGTAGTACTTCTAACTATTTTAGGCGTACCACTAATGTTAAAAAATAATTATAATCCAAATTTAGCCTGTGGAGTTGTTTGTGCTACTGGGACTTTAGGAATTTTGATACCACCGAGTATTATGCTTGTAATTATGGGAGACCAAGTAAGAATATCAGTTGGTGATTTATTTATGGGTGCTGTATTTCCAGGATTGTTGCTAGGTTTATTATATACAATTTTTATTGTTGTTTACGCTTATATGAACCCAAAAGCTGCCCCTTTACCAAAAGATGCTGAACCAGTAGATTTTAAAATAGTCTTAAGAGTTTTAAAATCTATTATTCCACCAGCTCTATTAATTGTTGCTGTTTTAGGAAGTATATTTATGGGGATTGCTACCCCAACTGAAGCATCTGGGGTTGGAGCATTAGGAGCATCATTATTAGCAATACTTAGGGGAAGACTGTCATTTGCAGATTTAAAAATTGTGATTAGAAAAACAACTCATACTACAGCTTATATCTTTGCACTTTTTGTTGGAGCTACAATGTTCGCATTAATTTTAAGGGGTTTAGGTGGTGATGAACTAATAGAAGGAACTCTCAAAGCATTACCTTTTGGAACAAATGGAGTTGTAATTGTAGTTTTAATTTTTGCATTTTTATTAGGATTTTTTTTAGATTGGATTGAGATTACTCTAATTATTTTACCATTTTTGGCACCAGTAATGGTAGATCTTGGAGTTGATCTAGTTTGGTTTATAGTAATGTTTGCTGTAGTACTGCAAACCTCATTCATAACCCCACCAGTCGGTTTTGCTTTATTTTATATGAAAGGTGTTGCTCCTCAAGGAATTTCTATAACAAATATATATAAAGGAATAATTCCATTTGTTATCCTTCAAGTAATAGCAGTTGCTATAGTATTTAATTTTCCTGAAATAGTCACTTGGTTACCAAAAGTAGCTTATGGACCTTAATTGAATTATAATTATGTCCTATGAAAAAAATTTTTGTTTTAATATTTTCTGTTAGCATTTTATTTTTTATTAATAATGTAAAAGCAAATTTCGATTTTACCTTGAAAGATTATTTAGATAAAAAAGATTTAGAAGATGGTTCTACCCAAATATACTTATTAAAAAGATGTAGTGCAGTTTACGCATATGCCTCGGGTGTTATTCTCAAATCTGATGCTGTGACTTCAAAGAGTTTCATAGAAATTTCAAATAATCTGCTATTTAAAGCTGTCGAATTAAAGGTTATTGATGAGAAAAAAAAATTAGAAGACGCTCAAGAGGAGGCAGAAAAAAGTAGAAAAGAGTTATTCAATAATTACATAACTGATGGCAAAAAAAATTGGGAAAAAAACAAATCTCATTTTAAAGGTTCTTATATATCTGATGATATGGCTATATGCTCTAAGTTAACTGAAGATAATTAACATAAAGGTCTAGATTTTTATTGAATAATTACTAGTTATCAATAAAAGATAATTTCAATTATGGCTAAAAAAATTTCTTTAATTGGAGCAGGTCAAATAGGAGGAACTCTTGCACATTTAATCGGTACTAAAGAGTTAGTAAATGAAGTTGTTTTATTTGATATTGCATGTGGAATTGCAAAGGGAAAAGCTTTAGATATAGCGCAATCTTCATCAGTTGACGGTTTTAATGTAAAATTTTCTGGTACGGACGATTATAAAGATATTAAAGATTCAGATGTAATCATTATTACAGCAGGAGTACCAAGAAAACCGGGCATGAGTAGAGATGATCTACTAGGTATAAATTTAAAAATTATCAAACAAGTAGCTAAAGGAATAAAAGAAAATGCTCCAAACGCATTTATAATATGCATTACTAATCCATTAGACGTCATGGTGATGGCTCTTCAAAAATTCTCTGGTCTTCCTGCTAATAAAATTGTTGGTATGGCAGGAATTTTGGATAGTTCACGATTTAAACTATTTCTATCATTAGAACTAAATGTTCCTGTAAAAGAAATAGATGCAATGGTAATGGGCGGACATGGAGATACTATGGTTCCAATGCCAAGATTTACAAAAGTTTCTGGAAAACCTTTGCTAGATTTAATTAAAGAAGGAAAAATAACCAAAGAAAGATTAGAAGAAATAAATCAAAGGACCAGGGATGGTGGTGCAGAAATTGTTAAGTATTTAGAAAAAGGTTCAGCATTTTACGCTCCAGCAGCATCGGGCGTTCAAATGGCAGAAGCATATTTAAATAATGAAAAAAAACTACTACCATGTGCAGTACAATTAAATGGTGAATATGGTGTCAAAAATGTTTATGCGGGTGTACCAGTAATTGTGGGTAAAGACGGTGTTGAAAAAATAGAGCAAATTGATCTAGATGAGAAAGAAAAAAAAGAATTTATGCACTCTATTGATGCAGTAAAGGCTCTTTGGGAAGCTGCATGTAAAATTGATCCTGATTTAGAAAAATAATGAATATTCACGAGCATCAAGCTAAAGAATTACTTAAAAAATTTGGAGCAAATGTACCTTTTGGAGTATTTGGATTATCTGTTGAAGAGGTTTTGGAAAAAGCAAAATTATTAAAAACAGAAAAATTTGTTTTAAAAGCTCAAATTCATGCTGGAGGAAGAGGAAAAGCAGGAGGAGTAAAAATATTAGAAACACTCGATGAATTAGAAAAATCATCGAGAGAGTTATTTGGCAAGAAGCTAGTGACTCATCAAACTGGTCCAGAAGGTAAAGAGGTAAAAAGACTTTATGTTGAAGAGTCGTCAAATATTGAAAAAGAATTTTATTTATCATGCTTAGTCGATAGGGCAAGTTCTAAAATAGCATTTATATCAAGTGATCAAGGAGGTATAGATATTGAAGAAGTAGCTAGTAAATCACCAGAAAAAATAATCACAACCAAAATAGATTTAAAAGATCAAATTTCAAATGATGAATGTGAAAAAATTATTAAAATTTTTAATTTAAATGGAAATTTAAAAAATCAAGCAATATCTTTAATTAAATCTATCTATAAAATGTTTGTAGACACTGATGCAAATATGGTTGAAATTAATCCACTTATATTAACAAAAGAAAATAAAGTTTTGTGTTTAGATGCAAAAATTAATTTTGATGATAATGCATTATTTAAACATCCAGAGATATTAAATCTCAGAGATTTAAATGAAGAGGATCCATCAGAAATTGAAGCTAGCCAATATGGTTTATCTTATATCAAATTAAATGGAAGTATTGGTTGTATGGTTAACGGGGCAGGACTAGCAATGGCAACTATGGATATAATAAAATTATATGGAGAGGAGCCTGCAAACTTTTTAGATGTTGGAGGCGGAGCATCAAAAGAAAAAGTTTCTGCTGCATTTAAAATAATTTTGTCAGATAAAAATGTAAAAGGAATATTAATAAATATTTTTGGTGGTATAATGAGGTGTGATGTATTAGCCCAAGGCATGGTTGATGCAGCTAAAAAAATGAATATCCATATTCCACTAGTTGTTAGACTTGCTGGTACAAATTTTAAAGAGGGAAAAAAAATACTTGATAATTCGGGACTCAAATTAATTTCAGCTGAAAATTTAGAGGATGCTGCAAAAAAAATAGTAAAGGCTATTAGTTAATGTCTGTCTTAATTAATAAAAATACAAAAGTTATCTGTCAGGGTTTCACAGGCTCACATGGATCTTTTCACTCAGAACAAGCAATTAAGTATGGGACAAACTTAGTAGGTGGAGTAACGCCTAAAAAAGGCGGTCAAATACATTTAGATAGACCAGTGTTTAACACAGTTAAAGAAGCGAAAGATAAAACTGGAGCAAATGCTACAATGATTTATGTTCCTGCTAAATTTGCTTATTCTGCTATTATTGAGGCAATAGAGGCATCTGTAGAACTTATAGTTTGTATCACTGAAGGAATCCCAGTTTTGGATATGTTAAAAATAAAAAAAAAATTAAGAAATTCTGGTTCAAGATTAATAGGTCCAAATTGTCCAGGAATAATTACGCCCAATGAATGTAAAATTGGAATAATGCCTGGAAATATTCATAAGAAAGGCTCTGTTGGTATTGTTTCTAGATCGGGCACTCTAACATACGAAGCTGTTGCACAAACTACTGAAAATGGTCTAGGTCAATCGACTTGTATTGGTATTGGCGGAGATCCTATTAATGGAACAAGCTTTGTTGATTGTTTAGATTTATTTTTAAAAGATCCAGAAACAAAGTCAATTTTAATGATTGGAGAAATTGGGGGAACTGCCGAAGAGGAGGCGTCAGAATTTGTTAAAAATCATAAGATTAAAAAACCAATCGTCGGCTTTATTGCAGGTCTAACAGCCCCACCCGGAAGAAGAATGGGTCATGCTGGGGCAATAATTTCTAAAGGAAAAGGAGGTGCTGAGGAGAAAATAAAAATTATGAATGAAGCTGGAATTATAGTAGCAAAATCACCCGCAGATATTGGAAAAACACTGCTAGAAAAATTGTCACTTTAAAATTATTAACTACATATTATAATAAAGATAATTTAATGAATTCATCAAAAAATCTAAACTATCAAAAAACATCTTTTCTAAGTAAGGCAAATATCAAATTCATAGAGGATATGTATGTAAAGTATATTGAAAATGACCCAACATTACCCGAGAGTTGGAAAAGCTACTTTGGAAGTCTTAAAGAAGATTTAAATTCTGTTGCTAGGGAAATAAAAGGTCCAACTTGGAATCCAAATAAGATAAAAATTGAAATTAATAAAACTCAAAATTTTGAAAATAAAAATGGATCTATTGGGTCAGACTTAGAGTCACAAAAAATCGAGTCAATTAAATTAATCGCTTTAATAAGGGCCTATAGGATTAGAGGTCATCTAATTGCAAACTTAGATCCTCTTGGTCAAATGAAAAGAGAGTATTTACATGAGCTTCATCCTTCAGACCATGGTTTTAAAAAAGAGGACTATGATAAAAAAATATTTCTAAGCTCTTATTTAGACACAGACTATGCATCTATTAATGAAATTTTAAACAGACTAAGAAAAATTTATTGTTCAACAATTGGTGCAGAGTATATGCATATTTCTGATCCTGTTGAGAAAGTATGGTTTAGAGAAAGGATGGAAAAAAAAGAAAATCAAATTAATTTTACTTTAAATGGTAAAAAGGCAATTCTAAACAAAATAATTCAAGCAGAAGGTTTTGAGAAATTTTTAGCAAAAAAATATGTCGGTACAAAAAGATTTGGTTTAGATGGCGCTGAGTCGTTAATTCCTGCACTTGAACAAATAATCAAAAGAGGTGGTCAATTGGGGGTTAAAGAAGTTAAAATAGGAATGCCCCATCGAGGAAGATTGAATGTTTTAGCTAATGTTTTGCAAAAATCTTATAAAAGAATATTCAATGAATTCGCAGGTGAACAAATATTGTCAAAAGAAGACTCTGCTGGAGATGTAAAATATCATTTAGGTGCTTCATCTGACAGGGAGTTTGACGGCAACTCAGTGCATGTTAGCTTAACAGATAATCCCTCTCATCTAGAGGCTGTAAACCCTGTAGTTTTGGGGCAGACAAGGGCTAAACAATTTTTTCATAAAGATAAAGAAAGAAAAAAAGTGATTCCAATTTTAATCCATGGAGATGCATCATTTGCAGGACAAGGTGTAGTAGCAGAATGTTTTGCTATGTCAGGTCTTAAAGGGCACAATACTGGCGGAACAATACATATAATAGTAAATAATCAAATTGGATTTACAACAAGTCCCGAATTTGCAAGATCAAGTCCTTACCCATCGGATCTTGGAAAAATTGTTGATGCTCCAATTCTTCATTGTAATGGAGATGATCCTGAAGCTGTAGTTCATTGTGCAAAAATCGCTATTGAATTCAGACAAAAGTTTAATAAGGATGTTGTTATAGACATCATTTGTTATAGAAGGTTTGGTCATAATGAGGGAGACGAGCCATCATTCACTCAACCTTTAATGTATAAAAAAATAAGATCTCACCCAACCACTCTTAATATTTATGGGAATAGGCTAATTAAAGAAAATTTAATTAGTGAGAATGATTTTAAAACTCAGATTGATAATTTTAAATTATTATTAGAAGATCAATTTAAAAATGCCAAAGATTATAAACCTAAACTAAATTGGTTTGAGGGCACATGGTCTAGATATCAACCTAAAAAAGGAAAGGATAGAAGAGGTGATACTGGTGTTGATTTAGATATAATTACTCGAATTTCAGAAAAAATTAATAAACTTGAGACAAATTTAAATGTTCATAAAACTATTCATAGAATTTTCTCTAAAAGACATAAGTCTATTTTAGAAAAAAAAAATATAGATTGGTCGAGTGCTGAGGCTTTAGCTTTTGGTTCTCTTTTAAAGGAGGGTTTTCCAGTAAGATTAGTAGGCCAAGATTCAGGAAGAGGAACATTTAGTCAAAGACATTCTGTACTTAGAAATCAAAACGATAATTCTAGATACATACCACTAAACAATATATCAAGTAATCAAAAAAGCTTTGAAGTAGTCGATAGTTTATTGTCTGAATTAGCAGTTCTTGGTTTTGAGTATGGTTATAGTTTAGTTGAGCCAGAAACATTAACAATTTGGGAAGCACAATTTGGTGACTTTGCAAATGGAGCACAGGTTGTTATCGATCAATTTATAGCTTCGGGTGAAAGAAAATGGTCTAGAGCTTCAGGACTTGTATTATTATTACCTCACGGATATGAAGGACAAGGTCCTGAACATTCGTCAGCAAGATTAGAACGATTTCTACAGCTTTGTGGACAAGAAAATTTACAAGTAATGAATTGTACAACGCCCGCAAATTATTTTCATGCGCTAAGAAGACAAATACATAGAGATTTTAGAAAACCATTAGTTATAATGACGCCAAAATCATTATTAAGAAATAAGTATTGTGTTTCAAATTTAGATGATTTTAGTAAAGATAATTCTTTTCATAGAATTTTAGGAGATCATGCTAATGAGTCAGGTTATAATTTTATAAATTTAAAGAAAAAAGATAAAATAAAAAAAGTGATTTTGTGTTCGGGGAAAATATATTTTGATTTACTTGAAGCGAGAGAGAAATTCAAAAAGGATGATGTTACATTAATAAGAATCGAACAACTTTACCCTTTTCCAGCAAAATCTTTAGCTAACGAGCTAAAACCATATAAACAAATCGCTAAATTTTATTGGTGCCAAGAGGAACCAAAAAATATGGGGGCGTGGTTTTCAGTGAGAGATTATATACAATGGACATTGGACTATATAGGAGCTAATAATAATCAAATTTCTTATATTGGAAGAAATCCTGCGGCATCCCCAGCAACTGGATATGCAAAAAGGCATCTTTCTCAACAAGAAGAAATTATTAAAGAGGTATTTAAATAGAGAGACATGAGTGAAAAAATTTTAGTACCAGTTTTAGGAGAAAGTATAACAGAGGCATCTATAGCACGATGGATAAAAAATAAAGGTGAGTCCGTATCTGCAGACGAGCCAATTGTTGAATTAGAAACAGATAAAGTTAATTTAGAAGTCCCGTCTCCTGTAAATGGGGTAATTTCTGAAATAAATTTTAAAGATGGTGATACTGTAGAAGTCGGTGCTATTCTTGGTACAATTTCAGAAAATAAAGAATCTACTGATAAAAAAGAAGAAAGTGCAAAAATCCAAAAAATTATTCCAAAAGAAATAAAAAAAGAAAATATAGATAATAAAGATACTAAAATTGAAAAAAAAGCTGATAAAACTCAAGCAGAAATAACTATAAATTCACAAACTTCAATTCAGCCTGATGATGAAGAAATATTAGTTTTGTCTGATGAAATAGCTGGAGAAAAAAATGGTAAGTCAAATCATTTTTCTCCTGCAGTCAGAAAAATTATTGAAGAGAAAAAAATTGATACAGATAAAATTCAAGGCACAGGAAAAGACGGACGTATATTAAAAGGTGATTTACTTGGCGCTATGGGTATCAATCCTAAGCCAAATGAAAGAAAAGAAAAATATGGTCCTGAGGAAAGAATTCAAATGACAAGACTTAGACAAACTATTGCAAAAAGATTAAAAGAGGCACAAGAAAATGCAGCAATGCTTACCACATTTAATGAAGTTGATATGAGCAATATAATTTCAATGAGAAATGAGAATCAGGAAGAATTTAAAAAAAGATATGGAATTAAACTAGGGTTTATGTCTTTTTTTGTTAAAGCATCGGTTGTTGCTTTAAAGTCATTTCCTGCAATTAATGCTGAGATTGACGGTCAAGATATAGTTTACAAAAATTACTATAACATAAGCTTTGCAGTAGGAACTGAAAAAGGTTTAGTAGTCCCTGTGTTAAGAAATGCTGATGAGCTCTCATTTGCAGAAATCGAAAAGGGTATTAAAGATCTATCTGATAAGGCCAATTCAAGCAAAATTGGAATTAATGATCTCCAAGGTGGAACTTTTACTATAAGTAATGGAGGTGTTTATGGATCGATGTTATCAACACCAATAATCAATCCTCCTCAGTCAGCAATTTTAGGAATGCATAACATTGTTGAGAGACCAATTGTAGTTGATGGTGATGTTAAAGTTAGACCAATTATGTATTTGGCATTATCTTATGATCATAGAATTATCGATGGAAAAGATTCCGTCTCTTTTCTTAAGACTATAAAAGAAAGTTTAGAAGAACCAAGCAGATTACTTTTGGATATTTGAATGTCAGAAAAATTTGATGCAGTTATTATAGGAGGTGGTCCTGGTGGATATGTATGTGCTATCAGATTGTCTCAACTTGGATTTAAAACTGCTTGTGTTGAATCTCGAGACACATTGGGAGGAACTTGTCTAAATATTGGATGTATTCCATCTAAAAGTCTATTAAATTTATCGGAAAACTATCATAAAGCAAAAAATTTTGAAAAAATTGGAATAGAGATTGGCAATCTGAAGCTAAATTTAGAAAAAATGATGAAAAATAAAGATAAGGCTGTTACGATTTTAACTAAGGGCATAGAATTTTTATTTAAAAAAAATAAAGTTTCATACTTTAAAGGTACTGGAAGTTTCAAAAATAAAAACCAAATTATAGTTACCGATAAAGATAAAAAAGAAACAATAATTGAGACGAAATATACAATAATTAGTACTGGATCTGAGCCTTCTTCAATTCCGGGTATTCAATTTGATGAGAAAACTATAATTTCGTCTACAGGAGCTTTAAAAATACCAAAAGTCCCAAAAAAAATGATTATTGTTGGTGGAGGTTATATAGGTTTAGAGATGGGATCAGTATGGTCTAGGTTAGGATCTAATGTGGAAGTTATTGAATTTTTAGATCATATCACACCAGGAATGGATAGAGAAATTTCAAACGAGTTTATGAAAATATTAGTTAAGCAAGGAGTAAATTTTAATTTGAAAACTAAAGTAGAGAGTATAACGAAGTCAAGTAATGGAGTTTTAATCGAAGTTTCTCGTCCAGATGGAAAAAAAGAAAAAATTGAGTCCGATGTTGTTTTAATTTCTGTTGGAAGAAAGCCTTATACAAAAAATCTTAATTTAGATAAAATTGGTGTTAATTTGGATAAAAAAGGAAAAGTAAAAGTTGATAAAAATTTTCGAACAAATGTTCAAGACATTTATGCTGTTGGAGATGTTATTGATGGTCCGATGCTTGCTCACAAGGCTGAAGAAGAGGGTATTGCAGTTGCTGAAATTATATCAGGACAATCTGGTCATGTTAATTATGATGTAATACCATCGGTAATTTATACCTCCCCTGAAGTAGCTGCTGTAGGCAAAACTGAAGAACAATTAAAAAATGACAAAATAAGTTATAAAGTTGGTAAATTCCCTTTTATGGCAAATTCTAGAGCTAAAGCTATAAACGAACCTGAAGGATTTGTAAAAATATTAGCAGATAGCAAAACTGATAAAGTTCTAGGTGTCCATATTATTGGACCTCACGCTGGTGAAATGATAGCAGAGATGTCAGTTGCAATGGAATTTGGAGCAAGTTCTGAAGATATAGCACGTACATGTCACGCACATCCTACTTTTTCGGAGGCTATAAAAGAAGCAGCTTTATCAGTGGATAAAAGACAAATACACTCGTAATATCTTTTCATATTCAAATATGAAAATACCAGTTCTATTACCAAATATTTTTAATCATCCCTTTACTTATATTACAGAGCTTAAATTAAAACCTGGAGACTATGTATCAGTACCATTTGGAAAAACTGAGATGACAGGAGTAGTTTGGGATGAATTTGAGAAATCAGAAAATAAAGATTTTGTATTAAAAAAAATAATTAAAAAACATTCTGTTCCAGCTATGAATTTAAACACTTTAAAATTTATAAATTGGTTTTCAAATTACAATCTAGTCCCCAAAGGTATGAGTTTAAAATTACATATGCTAAGTAACCAAATAGTAGAAAATTTTAGCGATAAAGAGTACCAATTTTATAATAAATTAACAAAACCTATAAAATATACTTTATCTGAAGAACAAAAAAATTCGTTAGATGAAATGATTAATAATACAAAAAATTTTAATGTCCATCTACTTCAAGGTACAACCGGTTCTGGCAAAACAATTGTTTACTTTAACGTTATAAAACATTTCATTGAAAAAAAATTTCAAGTTTTAATTCTTCTTCCTGAAATAGGTCTAACAAGTGAATTTGAGAAAAAATTTAAAGATTTTTTTGGTTTCGAGCCAGCCGTATGGCATTCCAGTATTTCAAAAAAAAAGAAAAAAATTATATGGAGTGGGCTTTCTTCAGGCAAAATTAATATTGTTATAGGTGCTCGTTCGGCTTTGTTTCTTCCCTTTAAAAAACTTGGCATTATAATTGTGGATGAAGAGCATGATCAATCCTATAAACAAGATGAAGGAGTAACTTACCATGCTCGAGATATGGCAATTGCTAGAGCAAAATTTGAAAATATTCCAATCAACTTAGTTACGGCTATACCGTCAATAGAAACCTATCAAAATGTAAAAGAACACAAATATTTTCACTCACGGCTTATTAAAAGGTTTAAAAATGCAGAATTACCAAAACATGAACTTATAGACTTAAAAAAATATAAATTAGGAAAGCAATCATGGATATCTTCAAAAACTGTTGAGAGAGTTAAATTTCATTTAAAAAAAGGAGATCAGGTACTTTTTTTTTTGAATAGAAGAGGCTTTTCACCTTTTGTATTATGTAAAAATTGTTTACAAGTTTTTTCATGTCCAAATTGCTCAATTAATTTAGTTTATCACAAAAAAATCCAGCGTTTGCTTTGTCATTATTGTGGTTTTAAATCAGGTTTAAACAGAAGCTGCAATAGAGAAGAAAAATGTGAATTTGTTTTTAGTGGACCAGGTGTTGAAAAAATCTCTGAAGAAGTTAAAAAAATTTTTCCTGAGTACAAATCATTTATTTTTTCAAGTGATACAATGAATAAAAAATCCTCAAAAGACTATTTAAAGAAAATAATTAATAATGAAATAAATATATTGATTGGAACACAATTAATTTCTAAAGGATATCATTTTCCTAATTTAAATTGTATTGTTGTTTTAGATATTGAGCTTTCATCTCTTGGACACGATCTTAGGGGAGCAGAAAAAAATCTTCAACTTTATCATCAGTTATCCGGCCGTGCCGGTAGAACAGGAGAACCTGCAACTGTATATTTTCAAACATACAATCTTAAATCGGATTTGATTAATAAAATAGTCAATCAAGATCCTTTAAAATTTTTAGATAATGAGCTTGATTTGAGAAAAAGGAATAATCTACCACCTTATGAAAGGTTTATTAGCTTAATAATTACTTCGAGTGATGAAAAAAAATTAGAAAAAGAAGCTCTAAGATTAAAGGATCAATTAACAAAAGGAATTGATGCCAAAATTTTAGGTCCAGTAAATGCACCAGTTTATAAAATTAAAAAGAAATTTAGAAATAGATTGTTGATAAGATCAAAAAAAGCATCAACAATCCAAAAAAAACTTTCATTTATACTTAAAAGTTTTAATTTGAGTCCTGGAATAAAACTGACAGTTGATGTTGATCCAATTAACTTTAATTAATGGGCTAAATTGAGGTGTTTTTACAAATCTGCCGCTTGAAGAGGCTTTGTTGTTATGCTAATTAAAATCAATTTTTTAAAATCTTCAAAATAACAAGGATTTAAATTGACTAATTCAAACTTTTCTATATCAGCTTATAACAGCTATTCACTAGCTCTGTATGAGCTAGCTGAAGAAAGTAAAATATTAGATCAAATAGAAGATCAAGTTTCTGCACTAAATAAGCTAATTTCTGAAAGTAAAGATTTCATTTTAACTATAAAAAATCCAACCTTAAAACAAGAAGATCAATTAAATATTATTTCTTTAATATCAGAAAAATTTGGGTTTAACCAATTGTTTAAAAAATTCATTAATTTTTTAATTTTTAAAAGAAGAATTTTTTATATTGAAAATATATTAAATGATTTTTTAAGCATTTGTTCAAATAAAAGAGGAGAGATTGAAGCAAAACTTATCTCCGCAAAAAAACTTGATAGCTCAGAAATTGTTAAAATTAAAAGTGAACTTTCAAAAAATTTTGGGAAAAATATAAAATTAAATTTTAAACACGATGAAAGTATAATTGGTGGATTAATAGTTCAAGTTGGCAGTATAATGATTGATAGTTCAATAAAAAATAAATTGCAAAAAATTCAAAATAAAATGGTAGAGGCGTAAATGGAAATTAATCCTTCTGAAGTAACAAAAATTCTTAAAGAACAAATTAAAAAATTTGGAGATAAAACAGAAGTTTCAGAGGTTGGACAAGTTCTTTCCGTAGGAGATGGTATTGCTAGAATATATGGTTTAGACAATGTTCAAGCAGGAGAAATGGTAGAATTTTCTGACGGATCAAAAGGCATGGCTCTAAATCTAGAAAGTGATAATGTAGGAGTTGTAATATTTGGTGATGACAAAGCCGTTAAAGAGGGTGATAATGTCAAGAGAACAGGTGCAATTGTTGACACTCCAGTCGGTAAAGAATTATTAGGAAGAGTAGTCGATGGATTAGGTAACCCGATCGATGGAAAAGGAGCATTAGATAAAGGAGCTAAAAGAAGCAGGGTTGAGGTAAAAGCTCCAGGTATAATACCGCGTAAATCAGTTAGCGAACCTATGCAGACAGGACTTAAATCTATTGATAGTTTGGTTCCAATCGGCAGAGGCCAAAGAGAATTGATTATTGGTGATAGGCAAACTGGTAAAACTGCTGTTGCGATAGATGCAATAATAAACCAGAAAAAAATTAATGAGTCTAATGACGAAAAACAAAAATTATATTGTGTTTATGTAGCAATAGGTCAAAAAAGATCTACCGTCAGACAAATTGAGAAGACTTTAGAAGAAGCTGGTGCAATGGAATATACTACCATTGTTGCTGCAACTGCGTCTGATGCAGCACCTCTTCAGTTTTTAGCACCATATACTGGTTGTGCAATGGGAGAATATTTTAGAGATAATGGTATGCATGCTTTAATCATTTATGACGATCTATCAAAACAGGCTGTAGCATATAGACAAATGTCACTTTTATTAAGAAGACCTCCTGGTAGAGAGGCATATCCAGGAGATGTATTTTACTTACATAGTAGATTGCTTGAGAGAGCAGCAAAACTTGGTGACGAGCATGGCGGAGGTTCTTTGACTGCTTTACCAATAATAGAAACACAAGGAGGTGACGTCTCTGCATTTATACCTACAAACGTAATATCTATTACTGATGGTCAAATATTTTTGGAAACGGAATTATTTAATCAGGGAATTAGACCAGCAATAAATGTAGGATTATCAGTTTCAAGAGTTGGATCATCTGCACAAACAAAAGCAATGAAAAAAGTTTCTGGATCCATGAAACTTGAACTTGCTCAATATAGAGAGATGGCTGCATTTGCTCAATTTGGATCTGATTTAGATGCCTCAACTCAAAAATTGTTAAATAGAGGTTCAAAATTAACTGAGCTATTAAAACAAAAACAATATTCACCTATGACAGTAGCAGAACAAGTAATTTCAGTTTACTGTGGTGTTAAAGGACATTTAGATGATATTGAGCAAAAAAATATTGCAGAATTTGAGAAAAAAATAATAGACAAGTGTAAGTCTGAAAAACCAGAAATATTAGATTCTATAAAGAGCTCTGGAAAGCTTGAGGAAAATGTAGAGAAATTATTAACCGAGATTATAACTGAACTAAAAAAAAACTTTAAATCTTAAAATGGCAAGTTTAGATGAATTAAAAAAAAGGATATCAAGTGTAAAGTCTACACAAAAAATCACAAAAGCAATGAAAATGGTAGCAGCAGCTAAATTACGAAGAGCACAAGAGAGTGCTGAAAAAGGAAGACCCTACTCTGATAAGATGAATAATATTATTCTTAATCTTTCTAATAATATTACAGACATAGAAAATTCTCCAAGGTTATTAGCAGGTACTGGCGAAAGTAAAGTTTATTTATGTGTTGTTATGACTTCTGACAGGGGACTTTGTGGAGGTTTTAATACAAATATAATAAAGAAAGCTAAATCATATTTTCAAAAAATTACTAGTGAGGGAAAAACTTTAAAGATTATTACTGTTGGATCAAAAGGATATGACCAATTAAAAAGGGTTTATAAAAACAATATAATTGAGAAAATTTCATTTAAAGAATCAAAAAATGCCAATTATTTTGACGCTGATAAAGTTGGTAAAATTATTATCAATAAATTTGAAAAAAAAGAATTTGATGTTTGTACAATTTTTTACAATCAATTTAAAAACGTGATAACTCAAATACCTCAAGAACAGCAAATTATTCCTTTGAAATCGTCCAAAAGAGTAGAAGAGAATTCAGCTCAAGATAATTATGAGTTTGAACCTGAAGAAGATGAAATTTTAAACAATTTATTACCTAAAAATATTTCAACTCAAATTTTTAAAGCAATGTTGGAAAATTCAGCTAGCGAACAAGGTTCTAGGATGAGTGCAATGGATAATGCAACTAGAAATGCTGGTGAGATGGTTGATAGGCTCACAATTGAATACAACAGAAGCCGTCAAGCAGCAATAACTAAAGAACTAATTGAAATTATATCAGGAGCAGAAAGTTTATAATTATGAGAAAAGGAAAAATTACACAAATTATTGGAGCGGTAGTAGACGTAAAATTTGATGGAGAACTTCCAGAAATATTAACTGCATTAGAATGTGATAACGGTGGTAATAGACTTGTTTTAGAAGTTGCACAACACTTAGGAGAGTCTAGCGTAAGAACTATTGCTATGGACGCAACAGAAGGCTTAAAAAGAGGTGATGAAGTTAATGATACTGGTGCTCCTATTAAAGTTCCAGTCGGACCTGAAACTTTAGGAAGAATTATAAATGTCATAGGTGAACCAATTGATGAAAAAGGCGATGTTAAATCCAAAGAAAATTGGCCTATTCACAGAGCTGCTCCAGAATTTAATGATCAATCAACTGAAACTGAAATTCTAGTAACTGGAATTAAAGTTGTCGATTTATTAGCTCCATACGCAAAAGGGGGAAAAATTGGATTATTTGGAGGTGCAGGTGTTGGTAAAACAGTTCTTATTATGGAATTAATAAATAATGTTGCTAAAGCACATGGAGGTTTTTCAGTTTTTGCTGGAGTTGGAGAAAGAACACGAGAAGGAAATGATCTCTATCATGAGATGATTGAGTCAGGAGTAATTAAACCAGATGGAACAGGTTCAAAAGCCGCCTTGGTATATGGCCAGATGAACGAGCCTCCTGGAGCAAGAGCAAGAGTTGCTCTTTCAGGTTTAACGGTTGCAGAATATTTTAGAGACCAGGAAGGCCAAGACGTACTATTTTTTGTTGATAATATATTTAGATTTACGCAAGCAGGATCAGAGGTTTCAGCATTATTAGGAAGAATTCCATCTGCTGTTGGATATCAACCTACCTTAGCAACGGATATGGGAAATCTTCAAGAAAGAATCACTACAACAAACAAAGGATCTATAACATCTGTTCAAGCGATTTATGTTCCTGCAGATGATTTAACAGACCCAGCCCCAGCAACGTCTTTTTCACATTTAGATGCAACAACAGTTTTATCGAGACAAATTGCTGAAATTGGAATTTATCCAGCTGTAGATCCACTAGATTCAACTTCTAGAATATTAGACCCAAGAATTGTTGGTGATGAACATTATAGAGTAGCTAGAGAAGTGCAAAAAATTTTACAAACTTACAAATCTTTACAAGATATAATTGCTATTTTAGGTATGGACGAGTTATCAGAAGAAGATAAATTAGTCGTTGCTAGAGCAAGAAAAATTCAAAGATTTTTGTCTCAACCCTTTTTTGTAGCTGAAGTATTTACTGGTTCCCCAGGTAAACTTGTAGATTTAGAATCAACAATCAAAGGTTTTGATGCTATATGCAAGGGAGATTACGACCATTTGCCAGAGGCAGCATTTTATATGGTAGGTACTATAGAAGAAGCTATTGAAAAAGCTGAAAAAATGGCAAAAGAAGCAGCCGCATAATGAGTGAAACTTTTAATATTGAAATAGTAAACCCGGAAAAATCTTTTTTAAAAAAAGAAAATGTTTCAGAAGTTGTAGTGCCTGCTTTCGAAGGTGAACTAGGAATTTTGAAAGATCATATTTCAATTATTTCTTTTTTAAAACCAGGTATAATAAAAATTTTTAGTGGAGCAGAAGAAGAAAGATTTTATATTGATGATGGAATAGTTGAATTTAAAGATAATTCTCTTTCAATTCTTACAAGCTCAATCTTTGATATTAAAAATCTAGATAAAAATCATATAAGTAATTCAATATCAGAAGCTGAAAAAGAATTATCAAGTAACGAAATTGATGATCAAAAAAGATTTTTATTAAATCATAAAGTTGAAGTTTTAAAATCTTTATCTCTAAATTAAACAATTTTTATTAATTCTTTTTGTATATGACGATATACATCAAGTTTAAAATCTACAACTTTGTCAGAAAGATTTTCAATATTTATCCATTTCCACTCTAAAAATTCTGGCTTTTTTGTTTTAATATTAATTTCTGTTTCTTCTCCATTGAATTTTGTAATAAACCATTTTTGTTTTTGGCCCTTATATTTACCTTTCCAAATAATACCTAATAAATGATTTGGAAGATAATAAGTTAAAAATCCATCAACTTCTTTTATTAGAGTTACATTCTTAATACTAGTCTCTTCCTCCAACTCTCTAAGAGCCGCATTAAAAAAATCCTCTCCCTCATCTATTCCGCCTTGTGGCATTTGCCAAAAATTTTTTGGGTTATCTATTCTTTTTGCAACAAAAACTTTATTAAACTTGTTTAATACAACAATTCCAACACCATGTCTTAGAGGTAAATTTTTATATTTGTCTTTCATTTAACCATTAAGCATTTTAATAGCAAATTCTAATTGGTTATCACTTTCTGTATTAATTCTAAAATCATCGCTGCCCTCAGCAATTTCAAAGTCAGGTGTTACTCCTATTTCAGAAATTGACTCACCTGATGGTAAGTAATATTTCGAAACTGTTAATCTAATCGCTCCTTTGTTATCTAATGGTATTATTGACTGCACTGATCCTTTACCATATGTTGTTTCACCAATTAATATAGATCTTTTATGATCCTTAAGTGCGCCAGCAACAATTTCGGCTGCAGATGCAGAACCATAGTTAATTAAACATATAAGTGTACTTCCATCTAAAATATCCCCATCTTTTGCAAACCATTTTCTATTTTCAAAACTCTTTCTACCCTTAGTAGATACAATTTCTCCATCATTTAAAAAAAAGTCTGAAATTTTAATTGCTTGAGAAAGTAGACCTCCTGGATTATTTCTTAAGTCTAAAATATAATTTTTAATATCTCTATTATTCTTAAATTTTTTAATTTCCTTTTTAATTTGACTACTACTGTTTTCATTAAAAGATGTAAGTCTTAAATATCCAATATTTTTATTAATAATTTGAGATTTTACAGAGCTTACTTGTATTATCTCTCTTGTAATTTTAAATATTAATGATTTTTTTACTCCTATTCTTCTAACTGTGATTTTTATATCTGAACCGACTGGCCCTCTCATTAATTCAACTGCTTCGCCAAGAGTTTTACCTTGTACTTGGGTCTCATTAATTTTAATTATATAGTCTCCGGCTTTAACACCGACTTTATCAGCCGGAGAGTTATCAATTGGGGTTATAACCTTTACTACACCTGCCTCCATACTAACTTCAATTCCTAATCCACCAAACTCACCGCTTGTTTCAGTTTGCATTTCCTTATACATTTCAGGAGACATATATGCTGAATAAGGATCTAAAGATTGAAGAACACCATTTATTGCGGCATCCATAATTTTACTTTGATTTACATCATCCACATATTCCTTATTTATTTTACTTAAAACTTCACTGAATAAATCTATTTTTTCGTAAATATTTTCTTTATTCTCAGAACGTAGATTTTCTGGAAAAAATATTGAAAAAAAGAACAAGTAGAGAATTAGATTTTTTTTCATATAGTAACTCTTTCTTGGGGAATTAGCTCTGACCACATTTTTTCTAATTCATAAAATTTTCTTTTTTCTGGATTGAAGATATGAACTATTAAATCAATACCATCAACAAGTTTCCAATCTAAGCTATCCTTACCCTCAATTTTTGTATCAGCAACTCCATTTTTTTTAAATTGATCAAGAACCTGCTCTGATAATGCCTGAATATGCCTTGAAGATGTCCCACTAGCAATAATCATGTAATCTGCTACAGATGATTTTCCAGCTAAATCAATTGCTACAATATCTAAGGCTTTGTTATAATCTAGAGTTTTTATAATTATTTTTTTTAAATCAGAGATTTTGTCCATTTATTGATTTTTAATTATCAAATTTTTCCTTAATTGAGAAGATGAAATATTGATTTTTTTAATATTGATAAATTCTAACCCTTTATTAAAAAATTTCCTATATGAAACTGATTTTTGCGATTTTGCTTTATATTTATTTCTGTCAAAAACTAGAATTGTACACTTTGATGAAATTTCTTTATGATTTTTCCATTTATGAAAATTTATTAAGTTATCAGCACCCATAATGAAATAAATCTTATAATTTCTATTTTTCTTTTTTAAATATTTTAGTAAATCAATTGTTCGATTAGATTTAATTTTATCTTCAAAAAACATTATTTTTATAAATTTATTTTTAATATTTATTTTTTTTGCATATAAAATTCTTTCTTTTAAATTTTTATTTGTTTTTTTTTTAAATGGATTCTTTTTGGTAATTGCCCATATAACTTTTTTAAGAGCAAATCTTCTTTTTGCCTCTTTAGAAATCTTTATATGTCCAATATGAGCTGGATCAAATGTTCCACCTAGTATGCCAATTTTATTCAATTTTTTTTTTTTCAAATTATTTTCTTATCTGCCCAGATCCAAAAACTTCGTATTTGTAACTGACAAGTTGATTTAGACCCACTGGTCCTCTTGGAGGTAAACTATTTGTTGATATTCCTACTTCTCCTCCAAAACCGAATTCGCCGCCGTCAGCAAATTGAGTCGAAGTATTAAGCATTGCAATTGAGCTTTTCACATTTTTTAAAAAAAACTTTGAAGCGTTTTTATTTTTAGTGATTATAGAATCAGTATGCATAGTTCCATATTTATTGATATGATCAACAGCTTCTGAAACGTTTTTAACTGATTTAACGGATATTTTTGCAGATAAGTATTCAGTAGACCAATTTTGTTCTAAAGCAATTCTACATTTACCCTTATAAATTTTTCTAATTTTTTTATCAGCATAAATTATACAATTATTTTTTTCCAATTCTTGCAGAATAGGGTTAGTAAATTTTTTTAAGCATTTTTCATGAATTAGAACAGTTTCGGTCGCGCCACAAATACTAGTGTTTCTTAATTTTGCATTTATTATTATTTTTTTTGCTAGATTGATATCAGCATATTTATCAACATAAGTATGACAAATTCCTTCCAAATGACCAATTGTTGGTACAATTGATAAATCTTGAACTTTTTTTACTAAACTTTTTCCTCCCCTAGGTATAATTACATCTAAATACTTTTCCATTTTAGATAATAGTAAGTCAACTACTTTCCTGTCTTTTAGTTTTATAAACTGAACGTAATTTTTATCTATTTTGTATTCTTGTAATGATTTTCTAAATAAGTTTGATATTATTTTATTACTAAAATATGCTTCGGATCCACCCCTCAATATTACACAATTTCCTGACTTAAAACATAAACTTGATACATCTGAAGTAACATTGGGTCTACTTTCATATATAACCCCCACCACTCCTATTGGTATCGTTACTTTTTTTATTATTAATCCGTTTGGACGCTTCCATTTTTCTTTTGTTATATTTACAGGATCTTTGAATTTACTTATAGCAACAACAGACTTAATTATTTGATCTATTTTATTGTTATTTAACTCTAGCCTCTTAATTAAATTTTCTTTTAAGCCCTTCTTTTTGGCGAAGGTGATATCTTTAGAATTTTCTTTGAGAATATTTTCTTTATTAATTTCTATCAACTTAGCAAACTTTTTTAATACTTTATTTTTTAATTTATTATTTAATTTTTTTGAAAAAGCTTTTCTAGCATTTCTACCAATTTTATTAAGATTTTTTTGCATAAATTTATAATATTACCATATCATCTTTATGAATAACTTCAGACTTTGAAATATATCCCAACAATTCACTAATTTTGTTTGAATGTTGTCCTTGTATTTTAGAAATTTCTTCAGATGTAAAAGAACTAAGACCTCTTGCATATTCTTTCATATTTTTATCCAATATCTTAATATGATCACCTTTGCTGAATTTACCATTAACTTTTTTTACTCCTGCTGCTAATAGACTCTTGCCTTTTTTTAGAGCACTAATTGCCCCTTGGTCTATAATCAATTCGCCTTTAGGAGATATTGAACTGATAATCCATTTTTTTCTTGCATCAAGTTTTGATAATCTGGGTAAAAACCAAGTACAAAAATTCTTCTTTATAATTTCTTTAATTGGTCTTAAATTTAGACCATTTGCTATGCACATATAACATCCAGAAAATTGACAAATTTTTGCAGCATCGATTTTTGTTTTCATTCCTCCCGTACCATATTGCCCTGTGCTCTTTGTTGCAATTTTTTCAATATTACTGTCGATATTTTTGATTTCTTTTATTAGTTTTACGTTTTTATTTAATCTGGGATTCTTTGAATAAAGTCCATCAACATCTGATAATAATATTAAACAATCAGCACCTGAAATTTGAGCAACACGTGAAGCCAATCTGTCATTATCACCATATTTTATCTCAGATGTAGCAGTACTATCGTTTTCATTTACAATAGGAACGAATCCTAGACTAAATAAATTTTCAAAAGTTCTTTTTGCATTAATCGCTCTTCTTCTTTTCTCAGTATCCTCTAAAGTTATTAAAATTTGTGATAAATTTATTTTTTTAGAAGACAAATTTTTTTTAAACAAATTCATTAATTCTATTTGTCCTATAGATGCAACTGCTTGACTTTTATCTAATTTTAAATTTTTTTTATTTAAATTTAACTTCTTACATCCCAATGCTATGGCTCCAGAACTTACTATAATAATATTTTTTTTTTGATCTATTAATTCTTTAATATCTTTACCAAATTCAGATAACCATTTTTTACGAATTACTCCTTTGTCATTTATTAACAAAGAAGAACCAATTTTAATTACAATTGTTTTAGATCTATTAATGTACATATTTTAATAATTTAGATTTAATTTCAGATACTAACTTTTTATTTTTTGTTGATAAAACTAAAACTTCTTTTTTAATTTTATTTTTAAATTCTTTTTTTTTTTCAATTAATTCATTATTTCCAACTAAGTCTATCTTATTAAAGACTATTAGTTCATCTTTTTTCAATAAATTTTTACTATATTTTCCTAATTCGTTTCTTACCTGTTTATATGATGTGACTAAATTTTGTTCAGTTACATCCACTAAATGTAACAAAGTTTTACATCTTTCAATGTGTTTTAAAAACTTAATTCCTAATCCCACTCCTGAATGAGCACCCTCAATTAAACCTGGAATATCAGCTAAAGTAATCTCTGTATCATCATATAAAGCTACTCCAAGATTTGGATTCAGTGTTGTAAATTTATAATTTGCAATTTTTGGATTTGCACTTGTTGCTGCAGCTAGTAAGCTTGATTTTCCTGCATTAGGTAATCCAATAATACCAATATCTGCAATTGTTTTTAATTGTAACCAAATCCAAAATTCTTCACCTATTTTTCCTTTAGTGATCTTCTTTGGTGCTCTATTTGTGGAAGACTTAAATTTTATGTTACCAAAACCCCCTTTTCCTCCAATAGCTGCAACAAACTCTTCATTCTCTTTTTTAAAATCATAAATAAGTGTTTTGTTATCTTCTTCGAAGACTTGTGTGCCTAATGGTACTTTTAAATATAAATCTTTTCCCCCTCTACCTGTTTTTTGTTTACCCATTCCATCCTGACCTCTCTCAGCTTTAAAATGCTGTTGGTACCTATAATCGATTAAGGTATTTAAGTTTCTTTCAGATTTTAAAATTATTGACCCACCTTTGCCTCCATCTCCTCCATCAGGTCCACCAAATTCTATAAATTTTTCTCTTCTAAAACTAGGAGATCCAGAACCTCCATTACCTGCTTTTATATATATTTTTACTTGATCTAAGAATTTCATTTTTCAACAGAATTTATTTTGTTGTATTTGATTAATTGGGTTTTACAGAGACGTAAGTTCTATCTGACTTACTTTTTTTAAAAACCACTTTGCCTTTTATTACTGAGAAAATTGAATGATCTTTTCCAATTCCTACATTTTCTCCAGGGAATATTTTTGTTCCTCTTTGTCTAACTATTATGTTTCCAGGAATAACTTTTTCTCCTCCATACTTTTTGACACCAAGTCTACGACCAGCACTATCTCGACCATTTCTTGATGATCCACCTGCTTTTTTTGTTGCCATAAGTAACCTAAACTATTTATCTTTCTCTATTATTTTTTTTTCATTATTAGCAGATTGAATTTTTTTATCTGCCTCAGAAATTAATTTTCCATCTTTTGAAAAAATTTTCTCTATTTTTATTAATGAATATTGCTGTCTATGTCCATTTTTTCTTCTAGAATTTTTTCTTCTTCTTTTTTTAAATATTAATATTGTTCTTTCTTTGCTATTTTTAATAATATCAGCCTCAACTTTTGCTCCAGTCACAACTGGGGAACCTAATTCAATTGTCTTATCATCTCCATAAGCCAATACTTCTTTAAACTCTATTTTTGAATGAGGTTTTGATTTTTCTATTTTCTCAATTTTAAGGATTTCCCCTGCTTTGACTTTATATTGTTTCCCACCAGTTTGTATTATTGCAAATGACATTGTAATTTATTTTTTTTAATCAGCAATATAGTTGTAGAGCTATTATAGTCAAGATCAATAAACTAGAAATTATCCTTTAAATCTCTTAGTTTTGAAAAACCTTCTAAGTTTTTTGTTCTCAAAAAAATATTACAGTCTAGTTCTTCCTTAACAGTGGTTGGAATAGATGGAAGGTTTTTTTTAAGCTTTTCTTTTACAGAAAATATTTTATTTTTTAAATTAATATTTTCACTGTCATAAGCAGAGCAAAATTCCGAATTTTTAAGAGTATATTCATGGCCACAATAAATTTTAGTTTCAAGAGGAAAGGATTTAATTAAGTTTATAGATTGGTACATTTCTTCATACGTGCCCTCAAAAATTCTTCCACATCCCAACGAAAAAAGTGTATCTCCAGTAAACAAAATTTTTTGTTTATAAAAATGAAAACATATATGTCCTGAAGTATGTCCAGGAACGTGGAAAATTTTAAATTCAAAATTATTATGTTTCCATATTTCTCTATCTTTTAAGGATATATCAATTTCTGGAATTCTATGTTTATCGTTGCAAAATCCTATTACTTTAGAATTATATTTTTTTTTTAATTCTTTATTGCCGCCAACATGATCATAATGATGATGTGTATTTAGAATGAATTTGAGATTTATACTTTTTTTTTCAATAAATTTTATTAAAGGTTTGCTTTCACTAGGATCAATCACACAAGCTGAATTATTTGATTCATCTATAACTAGATAAGAATAATTGTCTTGAAGACATTTTATAATTTCAATCTTCATTTTATTTTTCTAACACAAAAATTCCTAATTCAGAAAAAAAATTATGAAATTTCAAATTTTTTAAGTTAATTTTTATGTTTCTATGTCTACAATAATTTTCAAAATCTTTAATTGTGCACATATGTAGGTTTGGTGTGTTGTACCATTCATTTGGTAAATTTTCCGTAACTGGCATTGTACCTTTAAAAAGCAAATGCAGCCTAACTTTCCAGTGCCCAAAGTTTGGGATTGATACAATAGCTTTTTTACCGATTCTTAATAATTCATTCAACACATTTTCAGGATCTAAAAAAGCTTGCAAAGTTTGACTAAGAATTACATAGTCGAAAGAGTTATCTGGAAACTGCTTTAAATCTTTTTCTGCATCACCCTCGATGACTGTTAAACCTTTTTCAACGCATTTTTGTACATTTGATTTTGATAATTCAATTCCTCTGATATCTTTACTAATATTTTCGTTAATATATTTCATTAACTCACCATTTCCACATCCAACGTCTAATATTTTAGAATTTTCAATTACTAGTTTTGCAATATTATAAAATTCTTTTTTCATTTAATATTTTCATAAGAAGTATTTAAAAAATTCTTAACGGTGTTTAGAAAGTCTGGAACATCAAGTAAAAAAGAGTCGTGACCTTTATCAGATGAAATTTCAACAAATCCAACATTTTTACCAATGGCATTAAGAGCTATTACTATATCTCTATTTTCAGAAGTTGGATAAAGCCAATCTGAGGTAAAAGATATTATAAAAAATTTTGTATGACTTTTTTCAAATGCTTTTGATAAATTACCACCAAATTTTTTTGTAAGGTCAAAATAATCCATTGCTCTAGTAATATATAAATAGCTATTCGCATCAAATCTATCAACAAAAACTGATCCTTGATATCTTAAATAACTCTCTATTTGAAAATCAGCATCAAAACTAAATTTTAAATCATCCCTTTCTTGCAGCTTTCTTCCAAATTTTTCTTGAAGACCTACTTTAGATAAATAAGTTATATGTGCTGCCATTCTTGCAACTGCAAGTCCTTTATCGGGTTGTTTGTTTTGCTCTTGGTAAAATCCTTCCTGCCAATTTCCATCAGCCATTATTGATTGTCTTCCAAGTTCATTTAGAGCTATATTTTGAGCAGAATGGCTTGCGGTACAAGCAATTGGAATAGCTGTTAAAGCTTTATTGGGAAAATTTGAGACAAACTGAAGTACTTGCATTCCACCCATAGATCCTCCAATAACACTAAACAACTTTTCAATTTTAAAATACTCTAAAAGATTATATTGAGCATTAACCATATCGTTTATTGTGATTACTGGGAAGTTTGTGCCGTAAGGTTTTTTAGTATTTGGGTTAATATCACTTGGCCCAAAAGATCCCATACAACCACCTATAACATTTGCTGCAATTACGAAATATTTTTCTGTATCAATAGCTTTTCCTGGCCCAAGAGCGTAACTCCACCAACCATCTTTTTTTGTAATTGGATTTGTTCCTGAGGCAAATTGGTCTCCAGTCAGTGCATGAAAAATTAATATAGCATTATTTTTTTCACTATTTAGTTTTCCGTATGTTTCATAAGCCAAAGGAAAATTATTAATTGTTTGACCACAATCTAACTTTAATGGTTTTTCAATAATTATTTTCTTAATATCTTTAAATTTATTCATATATTTTTGCTGATGAATTGGAGAAAAAAAACTTATTTAGCGGTTTTTTTTAAGCGCTCGCAATTCAGTTTAAATCAGCGCAAGTTATGTCTACAATAAAGATTTTTATATGTCAAATTTTATGAGAATTTTACTTATTTAATTTAAATAAATTATAATTTTACTATATATACCAGAAATATATAAAATTATGAATTTAACCAAATTTAAAAAACTAAAATTTCAATCTTATAAACCAGGAAAATATGAAATTCCAAATTTGAAGGAAACTAGAAAAATAATTAAATTGTCTGCAAATGAGTCTGCGTTGGGTACAAGTTTAAGAGTTAAAAAAATTTTAAAAAATAATATAAGTACTTATAAATATCCAGATTATACTTCTAAATTATTAAGAAAACAAATTTCAATTAAATTTAAATGTAACACAAACAAAGTAATTTGTGGATCTGGATCGGACGAGATTATTCAAATGCTATGTCAATTATTTTTGAGCAAAGGTGACCAAGTCATTGTTCCAGAATTTAGTTTTTTAATGTATAGAATTTATGCATCTATTTCAGGAGCTAATGTTATTTATTCAAAAGAGAAAAACTATAAGATCTCAGTAGATAATATAATTAGCAAGGTAAATAAAAAAACTAAAATTGTCTTTTTAGCAAATCCTAACAATCCTACTGGTACTTATCTTTATAGAAATGAATTAATCAATCTAAGAAAAAGATTAAGAAAGGATATTTTATTGGTAATAGACGATGCATATTACGAATATATGAAGGATAAAAATTATGCATCAGGATTAAAGATTTTTAAAAATTTTAAAAATGTTTTTATATTGAGAACTTTTTCTAAAATTTATGGATTAGCTGCCTTAAGAATTGGATGGGGCTATGGTGATAAAAATATTATTGACGCTCTAAATTTTATTAAACCACCTTTTAATGTCAACGAAATTGCACAATTATGTGCGATTGAAGCACTAAAAGATAATAAATTTATTAATAAGTCAGTTAAACATAATTTATATTGGAGTAAAAAAATAAAAAAGAATCTGGAAAAATTTGATATTTACTCAAATAAAACGAGTGCTAATTTTCTTTTATTGAATTTCAATCGATGCAAACTGTCAGCAGTAAAAATTGAAAAAAAATTAGAAAAAAAAGGGATTATACTAAGAGAAATGAATACCTATGGAATTGATAATCATTTAAGATTAACAATTGGAAATAGTGCAGAAAATAAATTATTTCTAAAACAAATTAAAAAAATATTTAAAAATGTTTAATAAAATTCTAATTATTGGATGTGGCTTAATTGGCTCTTCAATCTTAAGAGCTGTAATAGATAAAAAAATATCAAAAAAAATTTATATTTTAGAAAAATCAAAAAAAAATATATCTAAAATTAAAAAAATAAATTCAAATTTAAATTTTTTAAATAAAGTCGATAAAAATGTTTCTGGTATTAATTTTGTTATTTTATGTACACCAATGAGTGAATATGAGAAAATTATTTTAAAATTAAATAATTTTCTATCTCCCCATACGCTTTTAACAGACGTTGGATCTACTAAAAAAAACTTACTAAAACTAAAAAATAAAAAATTAAATAAAAAATTAAACTGGATTATGAGTCACCCAATATCTGGATCTGAAGTAAGTGGTCCAGAATATGGAAATAAAAATTTATTTAAAAAAAAATGGTGTATTATTATTGAAGATAAAAATAAAAAAGCACTTCTTAAAATTTCAAAATTTTGGAAAAAAATCGGCTCAAAGATAGTTTTTATGCAAAGCGATGAGCACGATAAAATATTTTCAATGACTAGTCACTTACCTCATTTAATAGCTTATAATTTGATTAAAACTGCTCAAGATTTTCAGAAAAAAAATAAAAAAAATATAATTAAGTTCAGTGCTGGAGGATTAAGGGATTTTTCTCGAACTGCTGCATCTAATGAAATAATGTGGCGGGATGTTTTCTTTAGTAATAAAAGTAATATGATAAAAGTTATAGAGATGTTTACTAAAAACCTTAATGGATTAAAAAAAAATATTAAATTTTCAGAAGACAAAAAATTAATAAAAATTTTAAAAAATTCAAAAAAAGTAAGAAAACAAATTATAGAGTTAAAACAAGATGTTTCAAAACCTGACTTTGGAAGAAAAAATATTTAAATAGAAATTATTTTCTTTACTTTAAGATTCGCAGTTTTTTCAATTAATCTAATAGTTTTTTTAATTGGCATAATGACAACTTTTTTCCTTGGGCCATATGCATGAATTAGGTCTTTTGAGTTTAAGCAAGCTGCTACGTGTCCTTTCCAAAAAATTAAATCTCCTTTTTATATATTTTTTTATAAT
>CACDFC010000010.1 GCA_902552035.1 uncultured Pelagibacteraceae bacterium
TCAATAATATTTGACATTTTTTTAATCATTTGCAATTTATTTAATTTGTCTGTTCTAATTAAATAAGCATCTTTTACTTTAACTAGTGGACTATGTTTTCTACTTTTATCTAAAATAGTTCTTTGTCTTAAGGTTTTTTCAACCTCTTTTAAAGATACTTTTTTTTTAAGATCTTTCCAACGTCTATAACTGGCTGTTTTTAAATTGCATTTGAAATAAAATGCATAGTCATATTTAGGATTTTTTTTAAGTATCTTACTTGCTATATCCCTACCCTCTACACAAATTCTTTTATTTTTCTTAATAATTTTTTTTTGTAAAATATTAATTATTTCCCTTACTTTTTTCCTTTTCGCCAATATGCCAACATGTGTGCTGATAGATTGAGAATGTAATTTTTGCTTCGATATTGTTTCATAAGAAACGTTTTTGAAAATTTTTTTTAAAAAGGAAATGATATTATTAGGTTTTTTATCTAATATTTTTTTACTAGCATACCTGTATAACAACCCTGAATTTAACAATTTAAGTTTATATTTTTTTGATATTAGTTTTGCACCTGTACTTTTTCCACTTGCCGCTTCTCCGTCACATGCAATAATCAATGTTTTTTTCATTTTACTACCAATTTATCTTATAATTAATTTTATAATTCATAACTACTTTTTTTAAGTACATTGTGTCTAATAAACAGTCCTTGTAACCTTGTATTATGGTATGTAGATATTTTGAACTTGGTTTTTGAAAATAATATACTTTCTGGATATATACTAAGACTTTCTTTCCTTTATATGTAAAGTATTCTTTTTGATAATATCCGTAATCAACTCCTTCATAAATATCTAGCTCTTTCTCATGTTCTTTTGTTATTTTCCAGATTGCTCCCTTAATTTTCGATTTCTTACTTTTAATAATATTTGCGTGACCAAAAACAGAATGGTCTGTTTTATGACTGAAACATAATTTATAACCGTTTAATGCATAGTTATTTAAATGCTTTGCACCTTTACATCTAAATTTCATTTGGTGATGATTTAAATTGCTACCGTAGGCAAAATATAACATTTAATCTCTGTCAACTATTTCAATTTTTTTTTCTTTAACAAACGCAATGATTTCAGATTTACAATTATTCAATTTTGTTTGATCTGTTCCTCGTAATACAATTGACACACCTAGTTTACCTGCCTTAAAAAAAGGATAACTTCCAATATCAATGTCATTAAAATTATCTTGAACATTAGATAGATTTTTTGCAATTTCACTTTCAACTGTTCTTAAATTAAGTGTATTAGTTAAAATTGGTTGACCACCAATAAGTTTGTTATTGATATCGCCTAACATTGATTTTAAAATCGATGGAACTCCGGGTAAACAAAATACATTTTCTACATAAAATCCAGGTGCTCCACTTGAAGGATTCAGTATTAGATTTGCTTTCATGGGCATATGCGCCATTTTTTGCCTACCTTCCGTAAATTCACCTGGTTTGTAATAACTTTCTAAAATTTTATAAGCTTCTTTATGAGGTCCATACTCCATATTAAATACCTTTGATACAGACGCAGATGTTATATCGTCATGTGTAGGACCTATCCCTCCAGACGTAAAAACATAATCAAATCTTTTTCTAAATTCATTAACTGTAGTAATTATAGTTTTTTCTATATCTGGGATTGTTTTCACTTCTTGAACTTTAATCCCCAATGAATTCAGCCAAATTGATAGAGTACTGGTGTTAGTATCAACAGTTCTTCCAGATAATATTTCATTACCTATTATAACTATACCAGCAAATATTTCTTTTTTATTTTTCATTAATAAATATAAATAAAATTAAATGAAATTTACCAATAGTTTATTTAAAGGCAAATTAATCAAGAGATATAAAAGATTTTTTACAGATATAAAACTAAATAATTCAATAATAACCGCGCACTGTCCGAATACAGGTTCAATGAAAGGTTTGTTAGATGAAGGAAATAATGTCTGGGTATCTAAAAACGATGATCCTAAAAGAAAATTAAAGTTTACTTTAGAAATGATCGAAGCAAATAATATGTTTATTGGTGTTAACACACATAGAGCAAATAAAATTGTTCACCATGCATTAAAAAATAAACTCATTAATGAGTTTAAATCAATAGATAAAATCCAAAGTGAATTTAAATACTCAAATGATACGAGATTTGATTTTCTTTGTGATAATAAATTATTGGAAGTTAAAAATGTAACATTGTTAAGAGACTCAAAAATAGCAGAATTCCCAGATGCAGTTACTTCAAGAGGTACAAAACACCTTAAAAATTTAATAAATTCGATTAAAAAAGGCTACAAACCCTTCGTCTTATTTTTAACTCAAATACAAGGTATAAATAATTTTAAAATAGCTAAAGATATAGATGAGGAATATTATAAAAACTATCTTATTGCTAAAAAAGCTGGTGTAAACTTTATAGCTTATAGATGTAAATTAAGTTCTAAAGAAATAAAAATTGAAAAAAAAATTAAAATAATTGATGAATAATAATTATTTAGAAAAGTTTGAAAAAATGAGGGTTGCAGGGAAATTGGCAGCTCAAACATTAGACGAAGTAACTCCATTTATAAAACCTGGTGTAACTACAAATAAAATAGATAAAATTTGTTATGAATATATAAGAGATAATGGTGGTTACTCAGCACCACTTTTTTATAGGGGTTTTAAAAATTCTCTATGCACATCATTAAATCATGTCATTTGTCACGGTATACCGTCTGAGAGAGTTTTGGAAGATGGAGATATATTAAACGTAGATGTAACCGCTATTGTTGATGGTTACTATGGTGATACTAGCAGAATGTTTAATATTGGAAAAATTTCAGTTAAAGCAAAAAATCTTATTGATGCAACTTATCAGTCAATGATGAATGCAATTAAGATTTTGAAACCAGGAATTAAGTTAGGTGATATTGGTTATGAGATACAATCCTATGTAGAAGAAAAAAATTACAGTGTAGTAAGAGATTTTTGTGGTCATGGAATTAGTAATACCTTTCATGAACCACCAAATATTCTTCATTATGGAAAAAAAAATACTGGAGTTGAATTAAAACCTGGAATGACATTCACAATAGAACCAATGATTAATATTGGAAAATATGAGTCTAAGTTACTCAACGATGGTTGGACTGCTGTAACTAAAGATAAATCACTATCTGCACAATTTGAGCATACTTTAGGAATCACTGAAAATGGTTATGAAATATTTACAGAATCTGTTAAAAATTACACATTACCTCCATATAATTAATGATTGATAGATACTCTAGAAAAGAACTTGTCAGAATTTGGTCAGAGGAAAACAAATATAAAATTTGGCTAGATGTAGAAATTGCTGCAGCAGAAGCAATGGAAAAGTATAAAATTATACCTAAAGGAGTATCTAGTGTTGTTAAGAAAAAAGCAAAAATAAATGTAGTTAGAATCAAAAAAATTGAGTCTAAAGTAAAACATGATGTGATTGCATTCCTCACTTCAGTAACTGAACAATCTGGAATAAAAGCTAGATACCTTCACCAAGGAATGACATCCTCTGATGTTTTAGATACAACATTCAATATTCAATTAGTTCAATCAGGAAGAATTATTTTAAAAGATTTAGATAAAATACTCTCCATTTTAAAAAAGAAAGCAAATAAATATAAAATGACACCATGTATAGGTAGAAGTCACGGAATACACGCTGAGCCAATTACATTTGGATTAAAGTTAGCTTCCTTTTACGCAGAGTTTAAAAGAAATAAAAAAAGATTAATTAATGCTATTGATGAAATTTCTACGTGCGCAATTTCAGGAGCAGTAGGTACATACGCCAATGTAAATCCTAAAATTGAATTATATGTTGCAAATAAACTTAAATTAAAACCAGAGACTATTTCAACTCAAATTATACCAAGAGATAGACATGCATATTATTTTTCTATTTTAGGAATAATTGCTGGATCAATTGAGAGGATATCTACTGAGATAAGACACCTTCAAAGATCTGAGGTGTATGAGTTACAAGAATACTTTTCTAAAGACCAAAAAGGTTCATCAGCTATGCCACATAAAAAAAATCCAATTTTAAGCGAAAATTTAACTGGATTAGCCAGAATGGTAAGAAGTTATGTTACCCCAGCACTTGAAAATATAGCCTTGTGGCATGAAAGAGACATTTCACATTCAAGCGTTGAAAGAAATATAGGACCTGATGCAAACGTTACTATAGATTTTGCCTTAGCAAGATTAGCAAACATTCTTGACAAGATGATAGTTTATCCAAAAGCTATGATTAATAATTTAAATTTAACAAAAGGGCTAATATTTTCGCAAGAAGTTATGTTAGAACTTACTAAACAAGGCATGTCAAGGGAATCAGCTTATAAGCATGTTCAGAAGAATGCGAAAAAATGTTTTCAAGAAAATAAAAACCTACTTGATTTACTTTTAAATGACAAAATCATAATAGACAAAATTAATGAAAAAAAATTAAAAAATATATTTGTTTACAAGAAACACTTTAAAAACATTAACTATGTTTTTAAAAGATTGTTTAAATAATGAAAAAAAAAAAATTAATTTTTTTTCTACCAGAATTTGTATATGGAGGTGCTGGTAAATCTATTACATCTTTGTGCAAAAATCTGAATAAAAAAATATTTAGTATTACAATTATATGCTTAAATAAGTGCTATTACAAAAATCAACTTAAAAATTTTTGTAAAATATATGAGATTAATTCAAAGAGGGTAATTTTTGCTCAGAGCGAAATTAGTAGAATAATTAAAAGAGAAATTTCCAATAATTCGGATAATATTTTTATTTCAAATCTTTTTCATACAAATGCAATAACTGCACTATTTCAATCTAATCACTCAAATTTAAAACTTGTTTTTACCGAAAGGACTGCATTTAAAGAATTATATATATATTTTGGTTTTTATGACTTTATTAAAAAGGTTATAATAAAAATAATTTTAAAATTCTTTTATAGTAGAGCTAATTTAATAATTGCAAACTCAAAAAGAGTGGCAAATGATTTAAGTAATTTTTCAAATGTTAAAACAAATTATGTGTATCCAGGGTCATTTAAAAAATTAATTATTAAAAAAAATAAACACAAAAAAAATTATAATATAATTTCGATCGGTAGATTAAGTAAAGAAAAAGGTTTTGATTTACTGGTAAAATCTTTTGTCAATATAGATAAAAAAAAATATACACTTTCAATAATCGGCGACGGAAATGAAAAGAAAAAAATAATTAATTTAATAAAATATAATAAACTTGAAAAAAATATTAAAATCCTAGGTTTTAAAAAAGATGTTTATCCGTTCATAAAGAAAGCTGATTTATTAATAAATACATCGTATTTTGAAGGCTTTCCAAATGTAATTATCGAAGCTTTGAGTTGTTCCGTTCCAGTAATTTGTTCTAGAAGTCATGGTGGAATTTATGAAATATTAAAGAATGAAACTTATGGAGACCTTTTTATCAATGGTAGTACTAATGACCTTGAAAAAAAAATTAATAATTTTTTAAAAAATCCAACCAAATTAATAAGAAAATGTCATAAAGCAAGATTGGATCTAAAAAGATTCTCTGAATCAAAAAGTGCTAAAAAATATGAAAATTTATTTTTAAATTTATAATATGAAAATTTCAGTACTAATATCAAATTATAATAAGTATAAATTTTTAAAAAAGACATTAAAGAATATAGTTAATCAAAATTTTAAAGATTATGAAATTATCCTATTTGATGATAAATCTGAAGACAAGTCAGTAGATTTGATTAAAAAATATAAAAAGATCAAATTAATTATAAATAAGAAGAAAAAAATTCCATTCTCTCCAATGTTAAACCAGATTAATGCTGTCTACGAAGCCTTTAAAAAGTCAAAAGGTGATGTGATATGTCTTATGGATGCTGATGATTTATTTTTTAAAAATAAAATTTTAAATATAAATAATTTTTTCATAAAAAATAAAGATAAGAAATTTTTAGTAAATACACCTGAAACTTTTGGTACTTATTTTAAATATAAAAATAAAAATAGTAATAAACATATATGGCCAACAATATTTCCCACAAGCTGTATTTCTGCTAGACGAATATTTTTCTCAAAATTTTTTAAATATTCAATGCTAAAGAGATATAAAAATTTAGCGATTGATGCACGATTGAATATTTTTGCAAAATATTATTATAATGATTTTAATGTCCTACAAAAAAAACTAAATTCTTATACTATTGACCAAAAAGGCAACTGGTCTCAATATAATCATCTAAGTATAAATTGGTGGATAAGTAGAAATGAAGCCTTTGAATATCTCAAATATATTTTAAAATTACGTAAAATTAGATTTAAAAAGAGTAGTGATTATTATCTTACAAAATTTGTTAACTTATTTATTTTTTAAATTTTTATATGAAAAAAGGTAAAAAACTTTATGAAGGAAAAGCAAAAGTTATTTTTGCAACGAATGTAAAAAATTTAGTAATTCAACATTTTAAAGATGATGCAACTGCATTTAATAATAAAAAAAAAGCTAAGATTAATGGAAAAGGAGTTTTGAATAATAGAATATCTGAACATATTTTATTAAATCTCTCTCAAATTGGAATAAAAAATCATTTTGTGAAAAGATTAAACATGCGTGAACAACTAGTTAAATTAGTAGATATAATACCTATTGAATTTATTGTTAGAAATATTGCTACGGGATCTTTAACTAAACGTCTTGGAATTGAGGATGGAACTGTTTTAGATGAACCTTTATTAGAGTATTGTCTAAAAGATGACAAGCTTGGCGATCCATTAATAGCTAAAGAACATATTTATGTATTTAAATGGGCAACCAAAAAAGAGATTGATAAAATAGAAAAATGTTTGCTCAGAATAAATGATTTCATGATTGGTATGTTTAGGGGGATTAATATTAAGTTAGTTGATTTTAAAGTAGAATTTGGAAGATACAAAAACAACGGAAAAAATGAAATTATTCTAGCTGACGAAATTAGCCCTGACACTTGTAGATTGTGGGATGCTAAAAGTGAAAAAAAGTTAGATAAAGATCGATTTAGAAATAATTTAGGTAATTTAATTGAGGCTTATCAAGATGTGGCAAGAAGATTAGGGATTCTTTACGAACAAGCAAATATAACACCAATCAAATACATGAAACCTCATTCACTAAAGTTTAAGAAAACTAAATGAAGATTAAAGTAATCGTTACTCTAAAAGAAGGTGTTCTCGATCCTCAAGGTAAAGCTATACAACAAACGTTAAACGGGATGGGATTTTCAAGTGTTAACCAAGTTAGACAAGGAAAATATTTTGATGTGGAGGTTGATGATAGTGATGAAACCAAAGCAAAAGAAAAAGTAGAAGATATGTGTAAGAAACTTTTAGCAAATTTAGTAATCGAGGACTATAAAATCATTTAATTAAAATGAAATCGTCAGTAATAATTTTTCCAGGTTCAAACTGTGATAGAGACATGGATGTTGCTCTCAAAAAATTTGGTTTTAAAAATAAAATGGTTTGGCATGATGACAATGAATTGCCAAAAAGTGATCTAATTGTATTGCCAGGAGGTTTTTCTTATGGGGATTACCTGAGATGTGGAAGTATAGCCGGAAAATCAAATATAATAAAATCTGTAATTAAATTTGCTCAATCAGGAGGTTTAGTTTTAGGTATATGTAATGGGTTTCAAATATTAACTGAGACAGGACTATTACCAGGCATTTTACAACAAAATAAGAATATTGAATTTATTTGTAAAAATGTACATGTCAAAGTTGCTGATAAATCAAATAAATATTTTAAAAATATTAAAAAAGAAATTTTAGAACTTCACATAGCTCACAATGAGGGTAATTATTTCTGTTCAAATAATGATTTGAAATTCTTAGAGGACAACAATCAAATTGCCGTTAAATATTGTAATGCCAAAGGTAATTGTAATTTAGAAAGTAATCCTAATGGTGCTTTAAAAAATATTGCAGGAGTTTTTAATAAAGAGAAAAATATATTAGGAATGATGCCACATCCAGAAAGAATGATTGATAAATATTTGTCTGGTGAAGATGGAGCATTGTTTTTTCAAAATTTGATTGGAAATTTAGGATAATGGAGGTTACTGAAAAAATTGCTGTTGATCATGGATTAAAAAAAGAAGAATTTGCAAAAATTTGCGAACTTTTAAAAAGAATTCCTAATATCACTGAACTAGCTTTATTCTCAGCTATGTGGAATGAACATTGTTCATATAAATCTTCAAGAAAACATTTAAAAAATCTTCATACTAAAGGTAAAAAAGTTATACAAGGTCCTGGAGAAAATGCTGGGATTATTGACATAGGTGATGACGATGCGATTGTTTTTAAAATAGAAAGCCACAATCACCCTTCTTTTATAGAGCCTTATCAAGGAGCAGCAACAGGTGTAGGTGGAATTATGAGAGACGTTTTTACAATGGGTGCAAGACCTATTGCTAACTTAAATTCAATTCATTTTGGTTCTCCACAGAACAAAAAAACAAAAAATTTATTAAGAGGAGTTGTTAAAGGTATTGGTGGGTATGGGAATTGCATTGGAGTTCCAACAATTGCAGGACAAACTTGTTTTGATGAGTCATATAATGGAAACATTTTAGTAAATGCAATGACTTTAGGACTAGTTAATAAAAATAAAATTTTTTATTCAAAAGCTGCTGGTATTAATAAACCAGTAATTTATGTAGGTTCAAAAACAGGAAGAGATGGAATTCACGGTGCTAGTATGGCGTCAGCTATTTTTGATGAAAAGATTGAGGAAAAAAAACCAACAGTACAAGTTGGTGATCCATTTACTGAAAAATTACTTCTTGAAGCTTGTTTAGAATTAATGGCAGATAATTCAATAATTGCTATTCAGGATATGGGAGCGGCAGGATTAACTTCCTCAAGTATTGAAATGGCATCAAAAGGAAAATTAGGAATTGAAATTAATCTAAATAAAGTTCCTTGCAGAGAAGAAAAGATGACTCCCTATGAGATCATGTTATCTGAAAGTCAAGAGAGGATGTTAATAGTACTTGAAAAAGGAATGGAAGATAAAGCAAAAAAAATATTTGATAAATGGAATTTAGACTTTGCAGTTATAGGAAAAACAACGAATAGTAAAAAAATAGAACTTTATTTTGATAAAATTAAAGTTGCAGATGTACCAATAAATTTACTTGCTGAAAATGCTCCAATGTACGACAGAAAATGGAAAAAAAATAAACTTCCTCAAAAAATAAAGTTTAAAAAAGAAGACTTTAAATCACTAAATCTTAGTGACTGTTTAAAGAAAATAATTTCTAATCCAAATATTAGCAACAAGCAATGGATATGGAATCAGTACGATCATACAGTAATGGGCGATACAATACAAAAACCTGGTGGGGATGCAGGTGTTGTTAGGGTGCATGGAACTAATAAAGCTGTTGCTGCATGTGTAGACTCCTCAGCATTATATTGCTATGCACATCCTTTAACTGGTGGAAAGCAAGTGGTGTGTGAAAGTTGGAGAAATTTGATATCAGTAGGATCTGAACCAATAGCTATTACTAATTGTCTAAATTTTGGTAACCCTGAAAAAGAAAAAAATATGGGTGAATTTGTAGAATGTGTCCAAGGTATTTCTGATGCAAGTAAGTATCTTAATTTTCCTGTAGTTTCAGGAAATGTATCATTTTATAATGAAACAAAAGATAAAGGTATTAAACCAACACCATCTATAGGAGGTGTAGGCCTTATTAAAGATTATAAAAATATGATTACAATGGATTTTAAAAATCCAGATAATATCATTTTAGTGATAGGCAAAACTGAAGGTCATTTGCCACAAAGTATTTTTGCAAGAGAAATTCTATCAGAAAAAAAAGGACCACCACCAGAAATAAATTTATTTAATGAAAAAAATAATGGAGAAAGTGTTGCAAAAATTATTAAAGAGAAACTAGTTGAGGCATGTCATGATGTATCTTTAGGGGGGATTTTGGTAGCAATTGCCAAAATGTGTATTAAGGGTCAAAAAGGTGCAAAATTAAATAATATTAAAAGTTTAACTAGTAAATATGAATATTTTTTTGGTGAGGATCAAGGTAGGTATATAATCGAGGTTAAAAAAGAAAATTTAAAAAAAGTAAATGAATTACTTAAAGAAAATTCAGTACATTTTGAAGAAATTGGTAAGGTTACAACTGATAATTTAAGCTATAATAATGTGTTAAAAATATCAATTGAAGATTTAAATAAGACTTATACTAATTGGTTATCTAACTATATGGTTAATTAAATGGCAATGGATTTAAAAGAGATAGAAAATTTGATTAAGGAAGCGATGCCTGATGCTGTAATTGAGATACAAGACCTCGCTGGAGATGGAAATCATTACTCAGCTACAATAACATCATCCAATTTTTCTGGAAAAAGTAAAATAGAACAGCATAAAATGGTATATAATTCTTTAAAAGGAAAAATGGGAAACGAGTTACATGCATTAGCAATTAAAACAAAGGAGAAAGATGGATCAACTAGTTAAAGACAAAATAGATAGCGAAATTAAAAATAATGATGTCTGCCTATTTATGAAAGGTACACCTGATGCACCACAATGCGGTTTTTCAATGACGGTCTCTAATATTTTAAAAATGCTGGAGGTAAACTTTAAAGGCGTCAATGTTTTAGAAAACCAATCGATAAGGGACGGGATAAAACAATTTAGTGATTGGCCAACTATTCCACAATTATACATCAAAGGTGAATTTATTGGTGGATGTGATATTGTAAAAGAAATGTATGAGAGCGGCGAACTTAAAACTAAATTTACATCATCAGGTATTAACGTTAAAAGTTAATGAAATCATTTGTTTATAAAACAATAGTAATTGTAATTGCTGTTGTTGTGATTTTTGAATTTACTTTAGGAAGTAAAATAAATGAAATCAGCTCTAAATTTAATTATTTTTCAACAAAAGAAGGTCGTAAAGAAGGTGTTATTAAAATTAGGGAAGAAATGAAAAAAGCAGTCAAGAAGGACAGATATTTATCCCAAGAAGACGCAAAACTTTTAAATCAATTTATAAATAAAATAAGATCAGAACTTTCAGAGACAAATCAGTAAATTAATCACAATACCAAATTTCACCCATAACAAGATCTTGGTTTATTAAAAAATAATTATATTTTTCAACATGGATTAAAGAGCAATCTTTAGGGTCAGATCTTTTTAAATTTCTTGTATTTTGATAGGCGAAATAAGGTCTATCAACAGGCTCATCAATAGATGAATAACTTTTAAAACAATTGAAACCATTTTCTCTTAAGTACGCACCATTGTACATATCACCATAGATACATACTGAGGTATCTATATTTTTTTCATTAGATATCTTTAATATAGTTTGTTGTAGGTTCTTACTACTAATGCCCCAATAATCTAATTCAAAATTTTTTTGTATATTTGTATAACGTGCAAAATTATTTAACCATGTATATTGATAAGGATTTAATTTAAAATTTTCAGTGACAAATATAAATATTACAATTGATGAAATAATATAAAATAATTTTTTATTAAATTTAAAAAAATTATAAAGAGAAATTATAAATATTAACGGAATTAAAAACATTATGTGTCTTAATTCATCGTAAATCGCTACTCTCATTAAAATAAGTAATAACAATATTGATAAGGTGGTGATTAAAAAAGTTGAGTAATATAACTTGGTTTTATTATCGGTAAATAATTTTTTTTCAACAAAAGGAAAAAGTACAAAACCAAATAATATTAAAATAGGTAATTTAAAAAATAACCATATAAAATAATATTTATATGTAATATTTAATGAGTCCATGCACTCGCCCAATGTTAAAGTACAAACTGCTATTTTATATTTACTAAACCATAAAAAACCATTTATCAATTCAAGAGGATTTTTCCACAAAATTGGGTTTAAGGAGTATAAAAATAAAAAAAATAAAGAAATAAATAAGGACAAAATTTTCAAATTTTTTGAAAGGAATTGTAATAAGTTAATTTTTTTAATATCTAGAATTATGAAAAGGCTAATAAAGTATTGAATAAATATTAAGGCGCCAACTAATCTAATACTTACTAAAAAAGAGGTTAAAAAAGATAATAAAATTATTTTCTTAATATCGAATTTTTCTTTTATTAAATAATTTTCTAAAATAGATAATGACAAGTAGCTACAAATCAACCAAAAAGATAAAACTGGAATATCCTTTGTATTCATAAGAGCATGACCAAATAAATATGGATACAGAAGATAAATTGATGTCGAAAATAGAGAAAAATTAGAATTATTTGAAATTTTTAAACAAAGTTTGTAAAAAAAAATTCCTGAAATTGTGAATATTGTAAAAAACGAAATATGTCTTGAAACCAAATATGCATCACTATCACTCATTTTATTAATTTCACTAACAAATTCATATGTTAAAAATTGAATTGGTTGAGTTAGTAAATGAAATGCAATTCCAAAATATCTGTCTTTATAAACTAATAGCTCTTCGTAACCATTATTATCAACAAAAAAACTTTTAATTGCTTTTAAGTTTACCTGCCATGTTGTTTGTTCGTGAAGTTCATCATGGGAGACTCCCGTATTAATAGAAAGTATAATTCCTAATATTAAATATATTACAAAAAGTGAATAAAAAATAATATTTATGCGCTTGTGCATGTTGCTACTTTACATATTTTTTATGATTATTAAAATCTCTTATCTTGAATAATACTCAATGACTAAATTTGGTTCCATTACCACTGGGTAAGGAACTTCTTCGAATTTTGGAACTCTTACAAATTTAACTTTTTTATTCTTCTCATCTAACTGTATATACTCTGGAACTTCTCTTTCCTTATTTGCTAAAGCAATATCTATAAGTGGTAATTGTTTCGACTTATCTCTAATCTCGACAGTATCCTCTTCTTTAACTTGGTAGCTTGATATATTTACTTTTTTTCCATTAACTTTTACATGACCGTGGTTAATTAATTGTCTGGATGAAAAAATAGTATTTGAGAGTTTAGATCTATAAACAACTGCATCAAGTCTTCTTTCAAGCAAACCAATTAAATTTTCAGCAGTATCACCTTTTTTCATAATGGCTTTTTTGTACATATTTCTAAACTGTCTCTCATTCATATTTCCATAATATGATTTAAGTTTTTGTTTGGCTTGTAATTGAATTCCATAATCTGAAGGTTTAGAAGATTTTGTTTGACCATGTTGTCCTGGAGGATATGCTCTAGTATTAAATGGGCTTTTTGGTCTTCCCCATAAATTTACTTTTAATCTTCTATCAACTTTATGTTTAGAGTTTAATCTTTTTGTCATTTAATATTTGGTTTTATAAACTTAAGCATAATTTTGTCAATCAACCTTTTTTTGCAAGATTTGCAAATACACTCGATAATATGCGTGTTTCTTTTTCAGATAGATCCATTTTATAAAATATCATCCTTAAATTTTCTAGCATTTTAGGTTTTTTTTCTTCAGGCTTAAAAAAATTAATTAGTTCTAATCGTTTTATGCATAAGTTTGCCATTGCCTGAATTTGTCTCTTTGAAGCTTTTTTAATCTTTTTAGATTTGCTGTAATTGTTTTTATTATTATTTAAAATCTCAAATATTTTTTGCGCTACAATTATTAAGCCATGTGATAAATTTAATGATCTAAACTTAGGATTTGAAGGAATTTGTAATACATAATTTGAAAAAGATATTTCCTTGTTAGTCAATCCAGATGCTTCTGGACCAAATAAAAAGATAATTTTTTTTTTAAAATTTAATTTATTTAAATCACTAATTTTAATATGTTTTAAATTTTTATTTCTAAATCTTGCTGTAGTTGAGATTACATAATCTGAATTTTGTATTGCTTTTTCTAATGAATTGTAAACTTTAGCTTTTTTGATTACATCATTTGCCCCTACGGATGTTGCAATAATTTTATCATTTGGAAACATAGGTTTAGGATCAACTATTGATAATTTTGATATGTTAAAATTTTTCATCGCTCTAGCACATGCACCTATATTTTCAGATAATTGTGGCTTATGAAGTATAAATGTGATGTTATTAAACATTAAAGACTAGCAGGAGCTTTGTCCTTAAATAATTTATAATCTAAACTATCAATTAATGCCTTAAAAGATGCATCGATAATATTCGCTGAAACTCCAATTGTGAACCAGTTTTTACCATTAGAGTCTGTGCTTTCAATTGAAACTCTTGTTACAGCTTCAGTGCCTGTGTTTAGAATTCTTACTTTGTAGTCAACAAGTTTTAAATCTTTTAAATATTCAGCATACTTTTCTAATTTATTTACATTGTTTCTAATTGCATTATCAAGAGCGTGAACTGGTCCATTGCCCTCTCCTTCACAAACAATCTTTTCTCCATCCACTTCTAGATTTGCTTTTGCTTTTGAAACTATCTCATCTTTAGCATTTTTTGTTACTGAAACATCATACTCTTTAATAGAAATATATCTTGGGATTTCACCCATTGCACGCCTTGCTAACAATTCGAAAGATGCATCAGCACCATCATAACTGTAACCAATGAATTCTCTATCTTTAACATCTTCTAGAAGTTTTTTAATTTTTGGATCACTTTCTTCTATATTGATTCCAATTGTTTTTAATCTTGAAATAATGTTTGACCTCCCAGATTGATCAGAGACAACAATATTTCTATTGTTTCCAACATCCTCGGGATTTATATGCTCGTAAGTTTTAGGATCCTTCTGTACTGCTGAAACATGTAGGCCTCCTTTGTGAGAAAATGCAGCAGCACCAACATAAGGTAAGTGTTTATTTGGTTTTCTATTTAAGATTTCATCTAATAACCTAGAACATTGGGTTATATTTTTAATATTTTTCTCTTTGATATTAATTTCAAATGAGTCATTAAATTCTTTTTTAAGATAAAATGTTGGTATTAATGACATCAAATTTGCATTACCACATCTTTCTCCAAGTCCATTAATTGTTCCTTGAACTTGTCGAGCTCCAGATAAAACTGCTGCTATAGAATTAGCAACTGCATTACCAGTGTCATTATGAGCGTGAATTCCTAAATTATTTCCAGGTATATGTTCTGAAACTTCTTTTACAATTTTTGAAACCTCGTGAGGTAAAGTTCCACCATTAGTGTCACATAAAACAATCCATCTCGCTCCTTTATCATAGGCTGCTTTGATACACTTCAATGCGTATTTTGGATTTGCTTTATAACCATCAAAAAAATGCTCTGCATCGAACATGAATTCTTTTTTATTTTTCACAAAATGCATGGTTGTTTCACTGATGTTTTCTAAGTTTTCTTCATTTGAAATTCCTAATGCTACGTCAACGTGAAAGTCCCAAGATTTACCAACTAAACAAACTGAATTAGTATTAGAATTTAAAATTGCTGACAAACCTGGATCATTTTCAGCGCTTCGTCCTGATTTTTTAGTCATACCAAATGCTGTGAAACTTGAATTTTTAAGTTTAAGTTTTTTTTGAAAAAATTGTGTATCCGTTGGATTCGCTCCTGGCCAACCTCCTTCTATATAATCTACCCCTAAATTATCCAGCGCATGAGCAATCTTGATCTTTTCATCTAATGAAAAATGCACCCCTTGGGTTTGGGCTCCATCTCTAAGTGTGGTATCAAATATGTACAGTCTCTCTTTACTCATTTAATTTTCCAAGTTGTTTTACCATCTTTATCTTCAATTAAAACACCTTTATCTAATAATTCATTTCGTATTTTATCAGCTAATTTATAATTCTTTTCCTCCCTTGCTTTATTCCTATTATCTATCATTTGTAAAATTTCTTCGTCACTTAAAATTAACTTTTCTTTTTTAAAACTATTCCATTGATCTTTTGTTTCATTTAGCAACCCAATAAAATTACATGCCGCTGTGAAAATTTCCTTATCAGATGTTTCTCCGTCTTTAGCTTTTTCATAAAGCTTATGTAGTACTGCAATATATCCTGGTGTATTTAAATCGTCATATAATGGTTTTAGATCATCATCTTTAATTAATATTTTTTTATTTATAGATACATAGCTACCGTACCATTTATCGATAGTTTTATAACATTCTTCCATTAGTTTATCATTCCAGTCTAGAGGTTGACTGTAATGAGCACTTATCAAAGCAAGTCTCAAAACTTGTCCGTTAAATTTTTTTTTAAAATCTTTTATTTTTAAAATATTTCCTTGGGATTTTGCCATTTTTTCTTTTGAGATAGTTATGAATCCATTATGTATCCAATAATTCGCAAAATTTTTGGTTTTATTAGCACAAACTGATTGAGCAATTTCATTTTCGTGATGTGGAAACATTAAATCTCTGCCTCCACCATGTATATCAAAAGTGTTACCCAAATATTTTTTTGCCATAACCGAACATTCTAAATGCCAACCAGGCCTTCCTTTTCCCCACGGTGAATCCCAGGAAGGTTCGTCGTTATTCGAAGGTTTCCATAATACAAAATCCTCTGGATTTGTTTTATTTTCTGAAATTTCTACTCTCGAGCCTGCTATTAAATCTTCTAAATTTTTATTTGATAGTTTTCCGTACTCTTTGTATTCTCTGACTTTAAAGTAAACATTTTTTTCATTTTCGTAAGCAAAACCATTTTTTAATAATTCCTTTATCATTTCAATCATTAGGTTTATATTTTCAGTAGCCTTTGGCTCATGTGTTGGGACTTCACAATTTAAATAGATACAATCATCGTGAAAATTTTTTGAAATTTTATTCGTTAATTCTGATATAGAAATTTTCTTTTCTACCGAGGCTTTAATTATTTTATCGTCAACATCAGTTATATTTCTAACATAAGTCACAGACTTTTTTCCGTATTTACATTTTAGAACTTTGAATAATAAATCGAATACAACCAGTGGTCTTGCATTTCCAATATGTGGATCATCATATACAGTGGGACCACATACGTACATTCCAATTTTACTTTCATTCATTGGAACAAATTTTTCTTTTTTACCGCCAAGGGTATTTGATAAAAATATATCTTTATTCATTATTCTAGGAATATACCTTAATTACAGATTTGTGAATCGAATTGATTAGTTGGGAATCTTGCATACTGGAATGGGTTCCATTTTATGCAAATTTGCTTTTCTTATTTGTAAATATTTATCTCTATTAGATGAGTTTTCATTAATCATTGCTTCTTCTAGTTCTTTATATGAAAGTCCTAATTGCCCTTCATCTGTCCTGCCATCATCCCAAAGTCCATCGGTTGGTGGAGCGTCAATAATTTCTTTTAGAATTTTTAATTCCTTACCAAGTTCCCAAACTTCCGTTTTGTTACAATCCGCTATTGGAGAAATATCTACACCACCATCTCCGTATTTAGTATAAAATCCAACACCAAAATCTTCAACTTTATTACCGGTTCCTACAACAATACCATGATTTGCTGCAGCGACTTGATACAGGGTTGTCATTCTAAGTCTTGCTCTAGAGTTAGCCATTCCATGCTCGTTATCAAATTCTGATAATGAACTTTTAAATGAAGTAAATAATGAGTCTAATTCAATAGTATGACCTTGGACATTTTGAAAATTTTTTTTCAACCATTCTTGATGTTTTAAACTCAAATCGTGTTGAATAGATTTTTGCTTAATTGGCATTGATAAAACGATAGTTTTCATGCCTGTAAGAGCACAAAGTGTACTAGAAACTGATGAGTCTATTCCTCCAGATATACCAATTACCAAAGATTTAGCTTTGACAGGCATTGAATTTACATAATTCAATATCCACTTACTAATATGTTTAACTTTTTCACTCGAATCCATATTAAAATATTTAGTTATAACTATTAATTTTTCAATTGCTTAAGATGCCGCCCTAATTCCGTTTTTAGCATAATTAGAGTTCTTTTTAATCTCATCAGAAATTAAAAAAGCAAGTTCTAGTGCTTGGTCAGCATTTAATCTTGGGTCGCAATGAGTATGGTATCTGCTTGAAAGATCTGCCTCAGAAATATTTTTAGCACCACCTGTGCATTCTGTCACATTTTGACCAGTCATTTCAATATGCAAACCTCCGGCATAAGAGCCTTCACTTTGATGAACTTCAAATACATTTTTGACTTCCTTAACAACATTATTAAAAGGTCTAGTTTTAAAACCTGTTGTTGAAACTAGAGTATTTCCATGCATTGGATCACATGACCACAAAACATTGATACCCTCTTTTTTGATACCTCTTATTAGTTTGGGTAAAAACTTATCGACTTTATCGTGCCCATATCTTGAGATCAAAGTAATCTTACCTTTTTCATTTTTAGGATTAATTTTTTCACAAATTTTTGCAATTTCATCAGCTTTAGAAGTTGGTCCACACTTTATGCCAATTGGATTTTCAATGCCTCTACAAAATTCAACATGACCACCATCAATTTGTCTTGTTCTATCTCCTATCCATACAAAATGGGCTGAGGTATCATGATATTCGCCAGTGGTAGAGTCTACTCTTGTCATACTTTCCTCAAAAGGAAGATGAAGAGCTTCGTGTGAAGTCCAAAAGTTTACAGTATATAGTCTTCTATTAAATTCTGGTGTTATTCCACATGCCTCCATAAATGCCAAAGCATCAGCAATTTTATCTTCTAGTTCTTTGAACTTTTTTGCTTGCGGGCTAGTTTTAATATAACCCAAGTTCCACAAATGCACTTTTTTTAGATCTGCAAAACCTCCATTTGAAAAAGCTCTTAATAAGTTTAAAGTTGATGCAGATTGAGAATACGCTCTAAATAATCTTTTTGGATCTGGTCTTCTAGATTTTTCATCAAACTCAATAGCATTAATATTATCACCTAGGTAGCTTGGAAGTTCTTTGCCACCTTGTTTTTCAGTGGGTGCGCTTCTAGGTTTAGAAAATTGACCAGCAATTCTACCAAGTTTAACTACAGGTAATGATGCAGAGTACGTTAATACAAGTGACATTTGTAAAATTACTTTAAACGTATCTCTTATATTATCAGGATGAAATTCAGCAAAGCTCTCTGCACAATCTCCTCCTTGTAACAAGAAAGCTTTTCCATCAACCACATTAGCTAATTGTTCTTTTAGATGTCTGGTTTCTCCAGCAAATACTAAAGGTGGAGATGATTTCAATTTATTCAAAACCATGTTTAACTGTTTTTCATCATCGTAACTTGGGATGTGTTTAACAGGGTACTTTCTCCAACTATTTGTTTTCCAATTTTTCATATACAACCTAAGAGTGTTCTAACAGACTTTTTTGATTATTCAACAGTAACAGATTTTGCCAAATTTCTTGGTTTATCAATGTCGCAATTCTTTAATAAAGCAACGTGATAAGCTAAAAACTGTATAGGTATTGTTAAAAGAAATGAATTAATTGAGGAATTGGTTTTTGGTATTTGAAATTTAAATCTGATATTTTCACTCATTGTTTCAGAAGTATCATCTGTGATCATTAAAACCTTACCACCTCTTGCAATAACTTCTTGCATATTTGAAATAGTTTTTTCATAAAATCTATCTTTAGGAGCAAGAACAATAACTGGCATACCATCCTCGATTAGAGCTAGAGGTCCATGTTTCATTTCTCCAGCAGCGTAACCTTCTGCGTGTATATATGATAACTCTTTTAATTTAAGAGCACCTTCCATCGCTATAGGGAAAGATAAACCTCTACCTAAATACATAGTTCCTTTTGCTTTTATAAAATCCCTTGCTATTTCTTGAATATCTTTTTGTTTATTAAGTGTTTCTTCAATTAAATCAGGAATATTTCTTAAATCTAAAATTAATTTTGAATATTCTTCAGATGATATATCTTTTCTATCAATTGCAATTTTTAGAGTTAACAAATATAGAACAGTTAATTGTCCAATAAATGCTTTTGTAGAAGCAACTCCTATTTCTGGGCCTGCGTGTATAGGTAAAACAAGGTCAGAATTTCTTGCTATTGAGCTTTCTAATACATTCACAATTCCACATGTTTTTAAATTATTTTTTTTGCATTTTTCTAAAGCAGCAAGTGTGTCTGCAGTTTCTCCAGATTGGGAAACAAAAATATAAAGATCATTAGGATCTAATTTTATTCTTCTATATCTAAATTCTGATGCGATATCTGCATCAACATCTAATGATGTAAATTCCTCTATCCAATATTTAGCCATTAGGCACGAATGATAAGCTGTACCGCAGCCTATTAATCTAATTTTTCTTATCTTTTTAGCTTCTAAAGGTAAGTTTAAAATATTAATTTCATTTTTAGATGTATTTAAATATTCATTAATACATTTTTTTGTTGTGTATGATTGTTCATTAATTTCTTTGGACATAAAATCTCTATAATCACCTTTTTCAGCAGTATTATCTTCATAAGATAATTCAAAAATTTCTTTATTAATTTTTTTTTTATCTGAATTATAAAATTCAACTTTCTCTTTGTATAGAATACAAAAATTACCATCATCAAGATAAGATATTTTATTAGTCATAGATTTAAGTGCATAAGAATCAGAACCAATAAAATTTTCATTGTGTCCATAACCAACAGCAAGAGGGCTCCCTCTTCTTGCTCCAACTACTAGATTGTTATAGTCCTTGAAGATAATACCTAAAGCAAAACTACCTTCTAATTTTTTTAAAGTTTTATGAATACAATTGATTAAATCATTTTGTTTTAAAAAATCTGTTAGCATAATTGTTATTACTTCAGTGTCTGTTTGTGATTTAAATGAATATCCTTTATCTTTATATTCATTCCTCAAAGTGTCTGAATTTTCAATTATTCCATTATGCACTACTGAAACAGCTTCTGATGAATGTGGATGAGCATTGACTTGATTTGGGACTCCATGAGTTGCCCATCTAACATGACCAATCCCAAGATCTCCAGAGGATGGATTTTGAAAAAGAATCTTTTCAAGATTATCTACTCTACCAGAGCACTTTTGTTCTTTAATTTGACCATTGATTAAAGTTGAAATTCCAGCTGAGTCGTAGCCACGATATTCCAATTTCTTCAATGCACTTATAATACTTGCTGATACTGACTTATTACTGACAATTCCTACAATTCCACACATTATTTTTTTCTCTTATAATTTTTTATCTCTACTTGCTGTGATCTAGTTAAAGCTAGAGATTTTTTTTTAACATTTTTTGTTATAACTGAACCAGCACCAATTATACTATTTTCGTTAATGGTTAATGGTGCAACTAATGATGAATTAGAGCCTATAAAAACTTTATTTTTTATTTTTGTTTTATTTTTCTTTCTTCCATCATAATTACAAGTAATTGTACCTGCACCTATATTTACTTTTTCACCTAGATTTGAGTCACCTATATATGATAAATGATTTACTTTAGAATTTTTTCCTATAATGCTTTTTTTCACCTCAACAAAATTTCCTACTCTAGATCCAGACCTAAGAATTACTCCTGGTCTTAGTCTTGCATATGGACCAATACTCACATTATTTTCAATCTTAACTTTTTCTAAATGAGAAAAAGAATAAATCTTTACATTATTCTGAATTTTAACCTTTTCACCAATCACAACATATGGATCTATAGTCACATTTTTTCCTATTATTGTATCCTTAGAAAAGAAAACAGTTTCAGGAGCAATCATCTTAACTCCTTTTTTTGTAAATTTTTTTCTTAAATTAACTTGTAAATTTAATTGTTTCATTTAATAAGATTTCTTATAGTTAAGTAATAGTGATCTTTAAGTCACAAATTATTTCTTATTAATACTTTTAAAATGACTCAAAAATTTACGATTATATTCGATTTAGATGGAACTTTAATAGATACAGCACCTGATCTTATGAATGCTCATAATTTTGTAATGAGAAAATTCGGTTACGAAACAAAAACAACAGAAGATATTAGAAAATTAGTTGGTAAGGGTGCTGGGTCATTAATTGGCAGATCAGTTTGGGGACAAGCAAAAAAAGAATTCGGTAAAGTTAATAATGACCAAACGAAAAAAGAAATGACTAGTGAGTTTATAAAATATTATGCAAATAATATTGCTAATGAAAGTAAATTAGTTAATGGAGTTTTGGATTTTTTAAAATGGTGCAAAAAAGAAAACATATCAATGGGTATCTGTACAAATAAACAAGACTATCTAGCTGTTGATCTTTTGAAAAAAATAAATGTATATAATTATTTTGAGTACGTAGCTGGCAGTAATACTTTTGATTACTGCAAACCAGATGCAAGACACTTGACAAATGTTGTCGATATTATGCAAGGTAACATTAAAAAATGCATAATGATTGGTGATAGCGAAACCGATTCAGATACTGCCAAAAATGCTGGAATTCCTTTTATTCTACTAGAGGATGGATATACAGAAAAGAAAGTTAGTGATATTCCTCATGATCATTTAATAAAGGATTTTATTGGAATTGAAAAAATTATTTCATCATACTTAAATGGTTAACTTTGATATTTTATTTGCACTAATTAGTTTTTATTTTGTTATGTACGTTACACCAGGACCTAATAATGCTATGGTTTTAACATCAGGAATTAAATTTGGTTTTTTTAAATCAATTCCACATATGTCTGGAATAACAATAGGTCATGTTTTACAACTTATTCTTGTTTGTTTTGGTCTTGGAAAAATATTTCAAATTTTTCCACAACTTCAGAATATTTTAAAAATTCTTTGTAGCTTGTATCTTTTATATCTTGGATATCGAATAATAGGATCATTTAGTAAAATAAAAGTTGACGATGGTAGACCTCTTAAATTTTATGAAGCTGCGTTATTTCAAATTGTGAACCCCAAAGCTTGGACTATATCAAGTATGGCTGCATCTGGATTTTTACCTAAAGATGGAAATCTTATAGTCTCAATTATATTCATATCAATTGTTGCACTAATAATATGTCCATTGTCTATATCACCATGGGCAGCTTTTGGTTCAGCAATAAGAAATATTGTTAAGAATAATAAGATAAAAGCTCTAATTGAGTATTTTTTGGCAATTTTACTTTTGATAACTGCAATTATTATTGTATTACAGTAAGAATATTTTTTAGGAGATGTTTTGATTATTCATAAAGTAAAAGTTTATCCATCAAAAATAAATTTGCCAAAAAAAAATCAACTGGCATGGAAAATAGCTGAAATTTCTAGCGATAACTCAAAACTTAACAAAAAATCTGTGGATATGGTGATTAACAGGATAATTGATAACGCCTCTGTAGCTATAGCGTCGTTGAATAGAAAAGCTGTAATTTCATCAAGAGAGATGGCTTTAAAACATTTAAGGAAAAATGGTGCAAATTTATTTGGAGTTAATAAAAAAATTAAAGTCGATTGTGAATGGGCTGCCTGGTCAAATGGAACGGCTGTAAGAGAATTGGATTTTCATGATACTTTTCTAGCAGCAGATTATAGTCATCCAGGAGATAATATCCCGCCGCTATTAGCTGTAGCTCAGCAAAAAAAGGTAAATGGTATTAGTCTTATAAAGGGAATTTTAACTGCTTACGAAGTTCAAGTTAATCTAGTTAAAGGTATTTGTCTTCATAAACATAAAATAGATCACATAGCTCATCTTGGTCCAAGTGTTGCAGCTGGGATTGGTACAATGCTAAAATTAAAAACTGAAATAATTTATCAAGCGGTTCAACAAGCTTTACATACTACGATTTCTACAAGACAATCCAGAAAAGGCGAGATATCAAGCTGGAAAGCTTTTGCGCCTGCGCATGCTGGCAAGTTAGCAATCGAAGCAGTAGATAGAGCAATGAGAGGAGAAGGTGCACCAAGTCCAATTTATGAAGGTGAAGATAGTATCATAGCCAGAATTTTAGATGGAAAAAAAGCTTTATATAAAATTCCTTTACCAAAAAAAAATAAAGAAAAAAAAGCTATTCTAGAAACGTATACAAAAGAATATTCTGCAGAATATCAAGCTCAAGCACTTATAGATATTGCAAAAAAATTAAATAAGAAAATTGACAATTTAAATGAAATTAAAAAAATTGATATATACACAAGTCATCACACTCACTATGTTATTGGAACTGGAGCCAACGATCCACAAAAAATGGACCCTAATGCGAGTAGAGAAACATTAGACCATTCTATTATGTATATTTTTGCTGTTGCATTAGAAGATGCGGATTGGCATCATGTAAAATCTTACACCAAGAAGAGAGCAAATAAAAAAAGTACAATTAAAATATGGCATTCAATTAAAACTCACGAAGATAGAAAATGGACTAAAAAGTATCATGACCCAAATCCTAAAAATAAGTCATTTGGAGCAAAAGTTATTGTTACACTTAAAAATGGAAGAAAAATTATTGAACAGTTAGACCGAGCTGATGCACATCCATATGGTTCAAGACCCTTTCAAAGAGCAAATTATATTAAAAAGTTTTTAACTCTTACAGGTAAAATAATATCAAAAAAAGAGAGCAATAGATTTTTAAACACTGTACAAAACTTGTCCAAACTTAAACCTGGACAATTAAACAAATTAAATATTGAAATTAATAGATCAAAATTAGTTAAAAATAATAAAATAGGGATTTTTTAATGCATTTTATTCAAAAAGAACCTAAAGAAAAAAGAGCATCTCTTGTTCAAAAATTAAAATCTAATAAAATTTTAAGAGTGCCTGGTGCTTATAATCCATTAACTGCGAAAGTAATTGAAGAAATTGGATATGATGCTGTTTATGTTTCAGGTGGCGTTATGGCGAATGATTTGGGATTTCCAGATATTGGTTTAACAACATTAGAAGATGTAAGTACAAGATCATATTTAATTTCTCGAGTAACTAATTTACCTACCATAGTTGACATAGATACTGGTTTTAAATCTTGTGAAAAAACTATACAGACTTTTGAAGAGTTTGGAGTTGCAGCTGTTCACCTAGAAGATCAAATTGAACGGAAAAGATGTGGTCACTTAGATAATAAAGAATTAATTTCTACAGATGAAATGGTAAAAAAAATCAAAGAATGTGTTTCGGCAAAAAAAGATGAAAATTTTAAAATTATTGCTAGATCAGATGCTAAGGCTGTTGAAGGTATAGAGAAAATGATAGATAGGTGTAAAGCGTATATAGATGCCGGTGCCGAAATAATTTTTCCAGAAGCTTTAGAAAATGAGAAAGAATTTGAAATTGTTAGAAAGGCTCTAAATTCTTATTTGTTAGCTAATATGACAGAGTTTGGAAAGACAAAATTACTAAATTACAAAGACTTAGAAAATTTAGGTTATAATATAGTGATTTATCCAGTTACTACCCAAAGATTGGCTATGAAAAGTGTAGAAGATGGATTGAGAGACATTTTTAAGGATGGACACCAAAATAATATTATAGATAAGATGCAAACTCGAAAAAGATTGTACGAAATAGTTGAGTATGAAAAATATAATGCTCTAGATGAAAAAATTTATAATTTTAGTACAGAGGGTCATGAATAATAATGAGTGATGATATTAAAAAAGGACTAATGGGCGTTACTGTTGATGAGACAGGAATTTCTAAAGTCATGCCCGAAATTAATTCACTAACTTATAGAGGTTATGCTGCACAAGATCTTTGTGCAAAATGTAAATTTGAAGAAGTTGCATATTTAATATTAAACGGGGAACTACCGAATAAGAAACAATTGAAAAATTTTGAAAAACAAGAAAGAAATGAGAGAAAACTCTCTAAAACTTTATTACAGGATATAAAAAACTTTCCAAAAAAAGCTCACCCTATGGATGTTGCAAGAACAGCAGTAAGTATAATGGGTCTTGAAGATAAAGAAACAAAAGATAATTCATCAAAAGCAAATATGAGAAAAGTTATGAGAATTTTTGCAAAAACTCCTGTGGCCTTAGCGGCTTTTTATAGAACAAGAAAAGGAAAAAAAATTATACCCCCAAAGAATAACCTTTCTTTCTCTGAAAATTTCTTTCATATGTGTTTTGGTAAAGTTCCAAATAAAGACATTGTAAAAGCTTTTGATGTTTCTTTAATTTTATATGCGGAACATAGTTTTAATGTATCTACATTTACAGCAAGAACTATCACAAGTAGTTTGTCAGATATTCATGGTGCTATTACAGGAGCTATTGCTAGTTTAAAGGGGCCGCTACATGGTGGTGCAAATGAAGAAGTAATGCATATGATGAACAAAATAAAGAAACCCGAAAATGCACTTAAATGGATAAATAAAGCTCTAGATAACAAAGATGTTGTTATGGGTTTTGGGCATAGGGTTTATAAAAGTGGAGACTCAAGGGTCCCTACTATGAGAAAATATTTTGGAAAAGTAGCAGAAATTAAAAAAGATAAAAAATTTGAAAAAATTTATGACATTGTAGAAAAAGTAATGATTGATAGAAAAAATATACATCCGAATGTAGATTATCCAACAGGACCTACTTATCATTTAATGGGTTTTGATACTGATTTTTTTACACCAATATTTGTTATATCAAGAATCACCGGCTGGTCAGCTCATGTAATAGAGCAACTTTCTACAAATAAATTAATTAGACCACTTGCTGCTTACAACGGAAGTTCATACAGAAAAGTTTCTGAAATTTCCAAGAGATAAAGGCTATTTTTTTACTGCTAGCATATTTTCTTCGTCGATTTTTGAAGTTTTATAGTTATTTTTTTCGAATTTATTTATTATTTCTTTAAGTTTGTCTCCTGTCTGAAATACCCCATCAAAATGCTTAAATTCAAATAAAATATTAGAAATTTTAATTTTTTGTAGGTCAATATCTTTTAAAATTTCATATTCACTGCCCTCTATGTCAATAATCATCTTTTCAATTTCAGATATTTTGTGTTTTTTTAAAATATCTTCAAATGTTAAGCAGTCTATTTGAATGGTTTCAATATCGACTTCCTCAATTTTAAATCTTTTTGATTTATGATTTAAGAGGTGGTTTTTATCAAATGAACCTATGCCTGTTGCCCAATGTTTACCTAATTTAGCGATGGACTCACTTTTAACAAAATAAAAATTTCTTTTTTCTGTTTTATTGGCAATTGCTATTGGTTCAATTATAACATTTGTAAAATCTTTTAAATTCTCTTTAATTGCATTAACATTAGCTGGTACAGGTTCGATTAATAAAATCGGTTTTTCTCTAAATTTCTCAATTTCATCTCTAGTATGGTTTGTTGTGTGTGCACCTAGAACTACCAAACCAAATTTTTTCATTTGATACTAGATCAAATTAACTAAATGCTTCAGTCCAAGAACCTTGAGTTGATGCTTTAGAGTATTCTGTTGCTCTACCTTCAAAGAAGTTCATATGTTCAACAGCATTTAACATCGTGTCTAACCAAGTTAATGGGTTTTTTTGCACATTGTATATTGGCTCTAAACCTAATTGTGTTAAACGTCTATTTGCAATAAATCTTATATATTCTTTTACTTCTTTTCCAGTTAAGCCTTGCATAGGGCCCATTTCAAAAGCAAGATCTATAAAAGCATCCTCATGCTCAATGATTGTTCTGCAAGCATCATATAACTCTTTTTTAAGTTTTGGAGTCCAGATCTCAGAGTTTTCCTTAATAAAGTCTTTAAACAATCTTATCATAGAATTACAATGCAAAGTTTCATCTCTAACAGACCAGGTTACTATCTGACCCATACCTTTCATTTTATTATGTCTTGGGAAGTTTAGCAGAATTGCAAAACTTGCAAATAATTGTAAGCCTTCTGTGAATGCACTAAAAACTGCAACGGTTTTAGCTATATCTTCTTTTGAATTAACATTGAAATTTTGCATGTAATCATATTTATCTTTCATTTCTTTGTACTTCATAAAAGCTGAGTACTCAGACTCTGGCATTCCAATTGTATCTAATAAATGTGAATAAGCAGCGATATGAACAGTCTCCATAGCAGCAAAAGCTGTCATCATCATTAATACTTCTGTTGGTTTAAATACAGTCGTATAATGTCTTAGATAACAATTATTAACTTCAACATCAGCTTGAGTAAAAAATCTAAAAATTTGAGTTAATAAGTTTTTTTCAGATTGCGTTAAATTTTTTTGCCAATCTCTTACATCATCACCAAGTGGAACCTCTTCTGGTAGCCAATGAATTCTTTGTTGAGTTAGCCATGCATCATAGCACCATGGATACCTAAAAGGTTTGTAAACTGGATTTTCTACAAGTAATCCCATTTTTTTTGGTTGAATTATCTCTGAATTAATTTTTTTTGCTACTGACATGATAAACACTCCTCGTATTCTGTTTCGTTGGTTTGATTTTTATTAGATTTATAAACATTGGACATGATATCGGTTGAATTTGCATCATTTATATTCTCAGCCCTCTGTATTGATTTAGACCTGCAATAGTAAAGACTCTTCAAACCCTTCTTCCAAGCTTGGAAATGAATTTGATGTAAATCTCTTTTATGAACATCTGCTGGTAAAAATAAGTTAATTGATTGTGCTTGTGAAATATGCGGTGTTCTATCTGCACTTAAATCAACAAGCCATCTTTGATCTAGCTCAAAAGCAGTTTTAAATACGTCTTTTTCTTCTTGAGTTAAGAAATCTAAATGTGAAACTGAACCCTGATTTGTAGTGATTGATGACCAAGTCTCATCATTGTCTTTGTTATGCTTTGCTAATAATTTTTTAAGGTATTTATTTCTTACATTAAAAGATCCTGAAAGTGTTTTATGCGTATAACTATTTGCTGCAATAGGCTCAACACCTGGTGATGTACCACCACAAATTATTGAAATAGATGCTGTTGGAGCAATTGCTGTTTTATTAGAAAATCGTTCTTGAATACCATAGTCTGCTGCATCAGGACATGGACCTCTTTCTTCGGCAAGATCTTTTGAAGCTTGATCAACATATTTATGAATATGTTTAAATATTTTTTGGTTCCATACTTTGCTCATTACTGATTCTAGTGGAATCATTTTTTTTTGAAAATAAGAGTGTAAACCCATAACTCCAAGACCAACACTTCTTTCTTTTATTGCTGAATAAGTAGCATCTGAGAATTCATCTGGAGCATTTTCTATGAAGTCTGATAAAACATTATCTAAAAACCTCATTACGTCTGGTATAAAGTTTTCATCTTTCTCCCATTCATCGTACTTTTCAACATTTAAAGATGACAAACAACAAACTGCTGTTCTATCCCTTCCCTCTTTATCAACTCCAGTCGGTAAGGTTATTTCGCTGCATAAGTTTGAAGTCTTAACTGTTAAGCCAGCAAGTTTATGATGTTGTGGTATCATTCTATTAACAGTATCAATAAATATTATATATGGTTCACCGGTTTCTATTCTTGCAGTTAATAATCTAATCCAGAGATTCCTAGCTGAAACGGTTCCTTGTATAGCCTGATCTTTAGGGCTTTTTAGAGCCCATTGCTCATCTAATTCAACAGCTCTCATGAATGCATCTGAAACTAGAACACCATGATGAAGATTTAATGCTTTTCTATTAGGATCGCCACCAGTTGGTCTTCTCATTTCAATAAACTCTTCAATTTCTGGATGATCAATTGGTAAGTAGCATGCTGCAGAACCTCTTCTAAGAGAACCTTGGCTGATAGCCATAGTCAAAGAGTCCATGACTTTAATAAATGGAATTATTCCTGAAGTTTTACCAACTCTTCCAATCTTTTCACCAATAGATCTAAGGTTTCCCCAATAACTTCCGATGCCTCCTCCTCTTGCGGCAAGCCAAACATTTTCGCTCCACAAATCTAAAATTCCATTAAGACTATCTCCAGCTTCATTTAAAAAACATGATATAGGTAGTCCTCTACTAGTTCCTCCGTTCGACAAAACCGGAGTAGCTGGCATAAACCATAAATTACTTATATAATTATAAATTCTTTGTGCATGTAAATTATCATCTGCGTAATGACTTGCTACTCTTGCAAATAAATCTTGGAAGGATTCGTTTTCTCCAAGATATCTGTCACTTAAAGTTGCTTTACCGAAATCTGTTAAATTAGCATCTCTGCTTCTATCAATTTTGGTTGTTATGCCCTTTGAATTCTGAAAAAGCTCAGTATCATTATTTAGTGAGAATAAATCCGGCCTTTTATCAGTATTTTTCTCCTTTATAGAAGGTGAAAATTCAGAGACAGCTTTCTTTATGGCCTGAGACAAGACTTTATTCATTTAACTCCCTTTAATACGTTTTTTTTGTAAAACAACTATATGTTGTATGTAGATCTTCTAAATATACTATATAAATTAGAAATCAATAGAACATTTATAGAACATTAATAAAAAATATCAATAAAAAAATCAAAAAAAATGTACATATATTCACATGCCTAATTCAATAAAAATTGATCCTCTTGGTTTCAGAGAATATGACGCAAGATGGTTGTATCCTGAGAAAATCAATTTAGAGGGGATTAAAGATGTTGGAAAAGGTTTTGGGACACAAATAACCAATAAAATAAAAAATCCTAGAGTTGCTGTGGGTCACGATTATAGGTCATATAGCGAAAAGATAAAAAAAAGCTTCATTGAAGGACTAATGTCAACAGGATGTAATGTTGAAGACATTGGTTTATGTCTTTCTCCAACAATTTATTTTTCACAATTTAAACTAAACACCGATGCCGTAGCGATGGTTACAGCAAGTCACAATGAAAACGGTTGGACAGGGATTAAAATGGGTATTCAAAAAGGTTTAACTCACTGTAAAGAAGAAATGGCAGAGCTTAAAGAAATAGTTTTGAAACAAAAATTTAATTTAGGAGATGGATCTACAAAAGAAATAAAAGATTTTAATGAAATTTACATAAATGAATTATCTAACAATAAAATTAAAAAAAAAATAAAAGTAGTTGTGGCTTGTGGAAATGGAACAGCTGGGATATTTGCTCCAAAAATATTAAAATCTATAGGCTGTGAAGTAATAGAATTAGATTGCAATCTTGATTATACATTCCCGAAATATAATCCAAATCCAGAAGATATGAAAATGTTACATGAAATATCTAAGTGTGTAAAAGATAACGGTGCAGACGTAGGATTTGGATTTGACGGAGATGGGGATCGTGTAGGGGTAATAGATAATGAAGGAAAAGAAATTTTTGCCGATAAGGTAGGTCTTTTAATAGCTAGAAATATTTCTAAATCGCACAAAAATTCAAAATTTATTGTCGATGTAAAATCAACAGGGCTATTTGAAATAGATAATGTTTTAAAAGAAAATAATTGCAAAACTATATATTGGAAAACTGGACACTCTTACATCAAAAGAAAAGTTAACGAAGAATCTGCAATCGCAGGATTTGAAAAAAGTGGTCATTTCTTTTTTAACAAACCTCTTGGATATGGTTTTGATGATGGAATTAATTCTGCCATTCAAGTATGCCATCTATTAGACAATGAAAATAAAAAAATTGTTGAACTTATTAAACAACTTCCTAATACTTTTCAAAGTCCAACAATGGGTCCTTTTTGTAAAGATGAGGAAAAATACCAATTAATTGATGATTTGATATTAAAAATTAAAAATATTAAAGACACTGGTGAAACAATTGATGGTTTAAAAATTATAAATATTCTCACTGTTAATGGTGTAAGATTTACTCTTGAAGATGGATCATGGGGTCTTATAAGAGCATCCTCAAATAAACCATCTTTAGTCATTGTTACAGAGAGTCCGACATCAAACTCTAGAAAAAAAGAGATTTTTTATTTCATAGATAAACTTCTTCAGAACAGTGGAAAAATTGGAGAATACGACCAAAAAATTTAGTTTAAAATAAATTAAATATTCAACTATTAAGTGTTCAACATTTAACAGCGAATCGAATAATATTATTTTGTGGGGTGATGGAGGGAGACTGAAATCACCTCATTTTTTTTATGGCGGACAAAAAAATTCGGTCAGTTGCTAAAACTTTTTCTTGGAGATTTTTTATATTCGTTTATTGGGTTATTTTTGGTTATATTTACACAGGTACTTTTACTGGTGCAGGAATATTAGGAATTGGATCAATTATACCATTATTTTTCTATTATTTTCATGAGAGAATATGGAATAAAATTAAATGGGGAACTGGTTAGATCCTATAAATTCTAACTTATATTTAAATATTCAAAAAAAGATCTTATAGAGACGCATATTAAAAAAATACCAAAGATTTTACTTAAGAGCTTTTTATCAATCTTATGAACTGCTTTAGCGCCTATTCTAGCCATAACTGTGGTTACTGGAACAAAGACTAGGAAACCCATTAAATTAATATAGCCAAAACTATAGGGTGCATTTACGTTACCTATCATTTTTCCACTTATAGACATTGTGATTGCTCCACTTACAGCTATTAAAAAACCAACAGCCGCAGCTGTACCGATAGATTTTCTTATGTCATAACCAAAAGTTCTCATGAAAGGTACCATCAATGATCCTCCTCCTATACCCAAAGGTACAGATATAAATCCAATAACAATTCCAGTTGTTTTTTTTACAACATCTGAGATTGTTTTAGGATTATTCATTAAATTTTCTCTTAGAAAAATAAAAAATAAGCCAACAAGAAAAGCAAAAAAAGCAAAAAATAAAACTAAAGCAGGTGTTTTAAGATTAACAGCAAGAAATGTACCTGCAATAACACCGCAAAGTATAAAAAGACCAAATGATTTAACCATTTTAAAATCAACTGCGTTATATTCTGAATGAGTTTTTGTTGAAATGATTGATGTAGGTATAATTATTGCTAATGAAGTACCAACAGATAAATGCATTCTAGTAGTAATATCAAAATCTAAAACCGAAAAAGCATAGTATAAAGCAGGAACCATAATGATTCCTCCACCTACACCAAGAAGACCAGCCATAAATCCAGCAACAGTAGCTGCTAATGATAAAACTATTAATAAATTAATTATTTCACCTGAGATTGTGATATCCATTAGGCAATTGCCTGATTAGATTTTTCGTTATTCTGAATTATAGTGATTATATGTTTAGCTTTTTGGAAATCTGAATCTCTAGCCATCATATTATCACTTAAGTATCTTTTCCATTCTCTAGATCCTACTTGTCCGTGATATAAACCTACAGTATGTCTCATAACATGATTTACTTTTGTTCCAAGTTTGACTTCTTCCTCTAAATATTTGAGAGTTTCTTTTGCGACTTCACTTCTTGTAGGAACATTTGTGTTTTTAAAAATATTTTTTTCTATATCTGTTAAAAAATATGGATTTTGATAAATCGCTCGACCAATCATTACACCATCACATTTATTTAAATGTAAATTAATATCTTCAATGTTTGTTATACCTCCATTAATTATAATTTCTAAATCAGGATTTTTATTTTTAATATCATAAACCATATGATAATTTAATTTTGGAATATTTAAATTTTGTTTAGGAGTTAATCCTTTCAAAATTGCTTTTCTTGCATGAAGTATAATTGTTTTACATCCTGCATTTTTAATTTGGGCTATAAAATTATTTAGATAATCAAAATCTTCAGTATCATCAAAGCCAATTCTGGTTTTAGCTGTAACTGGAATGCTACATGACTTACTCATTTCATGAATACATTCTGATACAAGGCTTGGTTCCTTCATTAAGCATGCTCCAAAAGAGTTTTTTTGCACTTTTTTACTGGGGCAACCCAAGTTAAGATTTATTTCGTCGTAACCTAAATCTTCAGCAATTTTCGCTACTTCTGACAATTCTTTCTTATCAGATCCCCCAACTTGTAGAGCCAAAGGTTTTTCATCATCTCTAAACCCTAAAATTTTTTTTCTATCACCGTGAATGGCTGATTTTGTTGCAACCATTTCTGTATATAGCATAACATTTTTACTCATTAGCCTCATAAAGAATCTGTCATGTCTATCAGTGCAATCCATCATGGGGGCTACTGATACAGTTCTATTTATTTTACGCATACTTTTTTATTTTTTTTGAAGTAGCAATCATTTTTTTATTAACATAGTCCTGATGATTTTGTTCAATCGTTTCTAGCTCATAACTATAATTGACCATAACTCCAAAAGACCTTTTGAAACCTACCTCTGATATATTGGCATTTACAATAACATCATCAATCTTAGCTCCATTTTTTAAATGGAATCTACAAACATCATTTATAGGAAAACCTAAATTATTTTTAACATTTGTGAGATAATGAATAGCTAATTTACTCATATTATCTTTATTTTCTAAAATTCTTTTATCACCAATTTTCAGGTCAGCAGATTTCAAAAATTTAATATTATTCATATTTTTTTCACCAATAATTTTCGTAACACTTTCGTCTTTTTCAGATAAAAGCCAATCTGCAAAACCAGGCATTGGGGATAATGTTCCAAAGTATTTGATATGAGGAACTTCTTCTTGCAATTCATAGACTACTCTTTTTATCAAAAAGTTTCCAAGTGTAACTCTAGATAAACCTTCTTGACAATTGCTTATAGAATAAAATGTTGCAGTATCATTACCTTTTCCATTTCCAACTGTGGGTTTAGTTAATTCTTGAATTGATCTTCCAAGTCCTTTGGTAAGTGCAATTTCAACAAAGATTATTGGTTCGTCATCAAGTGCTGGATGAAAATAAGCAAAGAATTTTCTATCTTTGCCAAGTCTAGATTTTAATTCATTCATATCCTTCATTGAGTGTACTTTTTCATATTTTAAAATTTTTTCTAAAATTGCAGCTTTTGTATCCCATGTTATTTTTCTAAGTTTTAAGAAACCGGGATTAAACCAGTTTTTAAAAATATCTATTAAATCATAATCTAATGATTTAAGTTCTGGGTTTTCCCTCAAAAACATTAATAAATCTTCCCTAAGTGAAACAATTTCAGATGTTCCTTGAGGTGCCATATTCAATCTAATAAATAATTCTTTTCTTCTTCCTGATGCTACTCTTGATAAATTTAATGCTGACAAACTATTTTTATTCTTATTATAATTTTGAATTGCATTATCTATTTCTTTATTATCTGGTTGATAAATATCGTTTATTGATTTTAAGAATTTAAGTTTTTCATCAGCTGATAGATTATGATATCTAAATAATATATCCCTAGCTAAAGTTATACCAAAGGCAGCCCCTTTCGATGATAAAAGATCGTCACATAGTTCAATGAGACTTTTTTTTTTAATATTAGCTAAAGGTTTTTTCTCTAAAATTCTTTGGCCTGCATCCGCAATTGTCTCAAAAATTTTTCTAATATTTAGCATTATTCTTTATATTTTAATATCCTAGGGCTTTACCCATTATTTTATCAGGTAACCATGTAACAATTTCAGGAAAAATACACAAGATTAATATAGCTAGAGCCATTATTATCATAAACGGTATAGATCCTTTTAAAATTTCAGACAGACTAACGTCTGGAGTAATTCCTTTAATTATATACAAATTTAATCCAACCGGAGGAGTTATTAATCCAATTTCCATATTAATAGTAAATACTATTGCAAACCAATACGGATCAAAGCCCAAAGTCGTTATAACCGGTAATAAAATTGCTGAAGTCATTACAATTACAGCAACAGGAGGCAAAAAGAAGCCAGCTATTAAAAGGAATATGTTTATTAATATAAATACTACCCATTTATTTGAACTTAATTCAACCATGCTCTGAGCCAAAGACTGGGTTACGTAAAGTTGTGAAAGAGTAAATGCAAAAAGATAAGATGCAGCAATAATGAACATTATCATTACACTTTCCTTCATTGAAACTTTAACAATGTTCCATATCTTTTTTGGTTGATAAATTTTATAAACAACAGCGATCAAAACAAAAACTAAGAACGCACCAACACCTGACGCTTCTGATGGTGTTGCTACACCTCCATATAAAACATATAAGACACCTGCAATAATCGCTAAGAAAGGAAATATTCTTGGTAGTACTTCAAGTTTTTCTTTTAAGGTTGGAGGAGTTCTATTTTTTAGAGCTTTTGCGGAGTCTTTATCAATGAAATAACTGTGTATAAGAGCCCAAATAGCAAACATACCTGCTAACATGAAGCCTGGGACAAGACCACATAAGAATAATCTTCCAATTGATGTACCCGTTGCAATTCCATAAACAATTAAAACAATACTTGGAGGAATTAAAACTCCTAATGTGCCTCCTGCAGCAATAGTACCTGTAGCTATTTGATCCGAGTATCCCCTTTTTCTCATTTCAGGTATACCCATAGTTCCGATAGCAGCACAAGTTGCAGGGCTTGATCCGCTTAAAGCTGCAAAAATTGAACAAGCGCCTATGTTAGAGATGACTAAACCTCCTGGAACTCTCCATAACCATCTATCCAAACCTGTATATAAATCTTTTCCTGCTGGAGAATTAGCTACAGCCATTCCCATTAAGATAAACATTGGTATTGAAAGTAAAACAAATGAGTTAAGACCTGCATAAAATGTTTCGGCAAAAACATCTAACATTTGGAAACCTTCAAATGTTACTAATAGGGCTATTGAAACAAAGCTCAACCCAAAAGCAATTGGAATTCCAGAGAAAAGTACTATCAAAGTAAATACTGCAACTATTATTGCTATTATAAGTGGATCCATTAATTATATTCCTTTTCGTCAATTAATTTTATAATTTCAGCAATATACTGGAGTATCATTAATATAGCTCCTATCATCATCGATGAATAAGGTATCCAAAGAGGTGGGTCCCAAACTGTACCTGTTGAATAATTTTTTGTAAAAGCTTCCTCTACCATTAAGAAACCAAAATAAAATAAAATTAAAAAAAATAATAAGCTCAATAATGAGGTAAAAATTTTCAGTCTTATTATGTTTTTGCTAGATAAAAAATCATATATCCATTCCATGCTAACATGGGCCTTTTCGCTAAGGACATATGCACTACCGATGAATGTTGAAGCTACTAAAAGCATTGTAACTAGCTCTGTTTGCCAAGTAATAGCTCTTTGAAAAAAATATCTCTCAAAAACTAATTCAACTATAACTAAAATAGATAATAGTAAGGCTAAAACTGCAAAAGCACCACATGCTTTAGCTATAAAGTCACAAATCTGTAAATATTTTTTTTTCATAAAAAAAACCCCTATTTAAAAAATAAATAGGGGTTCTTTATATATTTTTTTACTTAACTGATAAAGCCATTTCCATCAGTTTATCGCCACCTGCAACTTTCTCAGCAAATGCCTTGTGTGAAGATTTTTTAGCAATCTCAACCCAGGCTGCATGATCTTTTGCATCCATATATACTAATTTTACTCCTGCTGCTTTGTAAGCGTCTTCAAATTTTTTATCTAAATTTTCGACTTGAGCAGTCATATATTTTTCTGCAACTTTTCCTGCTTTCATTAAAGCATCTTGTTGTTTTGAATTTAATTTATCAAAGCTCATTTTTGACATCAAAATTGGCTCATACATAAACCATAATCCAAATTTTCCTGGAGGTGTTGCACATGAAACTTGTTCATAAATTTTGTAACTTACAAAACTTCCTGAACTTGTGTTAGCACCAGTCAATACACCAGTTTGTAAACCAGTATATATCTCAGAGGACGGCATACTTTGAATACCAGCTCCTGCTGCTTCTAACATTTGGTTAAATGCTTTACCTGCAGCTCTCATTACTTGTCCTTTTGCATCACTAGGATTTTTTATACATTTTGTTTTTGAAGCAAAACCACCACCTAACCATGCGTCTGATAATACTACTACACCGGCATCGTTAATAATTTTTTTGATCTCTGTCATCATCGGCCCTTTATTGAACCTCAATGCATGATCATGATTTTTTACAGTGCCTGGCATTAAAGTTGCATCGAATTCTGGATGAAATTTAGACGCATAAGCCAATGGAAAAGCAGAAATATCCAACTGTCCAGTTGTCATAGGTTTCCACTGTTCTTTAGGTTTGTATAATGATTTGGCTGGATAAATTCTAATATCTATTCCAACATTTGCTTTTTTTACCTCGTCTGCAATGATTTGAACCATTTCATGACGTGGATCATAAGATCCATCAGCTCTTGGTGTACCAGGCCATTGGTGACTTGCTTTTAGCGTAACAGCGTGAGCAGAACCAATAGTAGTTAGAACAAAAACTAATGAAGTAAAATATAAAGATATTTTTTTTAACATTATTATTTCCCTCTATTGTTATTTTTAATAATTCAATTAAAATGAAGTTATTAATAAGAGTCAAGTCGACAAAAACTCAAATTATATAAAATTATATGGATGGACCTTTAAAAAACCTTCTAGTTGTTGATTTAACAAGGGTATTAGTTGGTCCTTATTGTACAATGATACTGTCAGATCTTGGTGCAAGGGTAATAAAGATAGAAGCACCTGAAACAGGAGATGACTCAAGAAAATTTGGGCCTTTTGTTAAAGATCAATCCGCTTACTTTATGTCTTTAAACAGAGGAAAAGAAAGTATAGCGCTTAATTTAAAAAATGAGGAAGACAAAAAGATTTTTGAAAAAATTTTATCAAGAGCGGATATATTGGTAGAAAATTTTAAGCCAGGAACTTTAGAAAAATGGGGTTATGGATGGAAAGATGTTTGTAAAAAATATCCAAAGTTAATTTATGCATCCGCCTCAGGCTTTGGTCAAACTGGACCATTAAAAGATTTACCTGCATACGATATGGTTGTTCAAGGTATGGGTGGTTTAATGAGTGTTACTGGCCAACCAAACTCTGAACCAACAAGAGTTGGAACATCAATTGGAGATATTACTGCAGGATTATTTACAGCTATTGGAATTAATGCTGCTCTTTATGATAGGGAAAAAACTGGGAAAGGAATGTTTATTGACGTATCAATGTTAGACTCACAGATAGCGATATTAGAAAATGCTATAGCTAGATACTTATCAAAGAATGAAATTCCCAAACCTATGGGTTCAAGACATCCGTCTATTGCACCCTTTGAAGCTTTTAAGACCAAAGATAGTTACATTATTATTGCTGCTGGTAATGACAAGTTATTTGAAAAGTTATGCGAACATTTAAATATCACAGAGTGCGTTAGTGACGATCGTTTTAAAACTAACTCGATGAGATGTGAAAATATGGATGATTTAAAAAAAATAATTGAGGATAAATTAATTGTAAATAATACTGATGATTGGATAAAAGGCATGGAAAAGTTAAAAATACCTTGTGGACCAATTTATAATATAAAGCAAGCTGTGGAAAATCCTCAAATTGAAGCAAGAAATATGATTGTAAAATCTTATCATAAAATCATTGGTGAATTTAAGTTGGCAGGTAATCCAATTAAAATGTCTTCTTACAAAGATGAGAATAAAAGAGGTGATATACCAGATCTAGATGAACACAGAGATAAGATTTTAAAAGAATTTTCCTAAATTACTGGCTTTCAGCTTCACTATCATTATCACTAGATGTCTCTTGATCTTTAATTTCGTCTAATGATACATCGGCGTCTTCTTCATCATTATTTTCTGATGTTGTTTCTTGAGGAATATTTTCCTCGTTAGCTGTTGTTAACTCTGCTAAGTCTTCTTTTGACACTTGAATTTTTTCAGGAATTTTTCTAGCTCTTTTAGATGGTAAAATTGGCACACCGCTCTTTGAAATTTCACCTTTATATAAATTTTCGAAGTCATCGCCTATTTCCTCATCATCTTCGGCAGTGTCGTCAACTTGTTCAACATGTCTCCTTAATTTATAAACAGCACTTTCTGTTAAATCTGAAACTTTAATTTTTTCTGAAGCTATTTCTCTCAATGCAATAACTGTATTTTTGTCGTTATCTTTTTCTAAAGTTGGTTCTATCCCAGAATTTAATTGTGTAGCTCTTTCTTTTGCTACAAGGACTAGTTCATAGGGGCTATCAACTTTATCAATACAATCTTCTACTGTAACTCTTGCCATGCGAGGTGTTTATACCTGCTTAAAAATAAAATCAAGTTTTTTTCTAAATTTTTATAGGATTTATTTTTGATTTAACCAATAAAAGTAATATTATTGATATTGTTATATAGATTGCTGAAATTAAAGCAATTTGTTCGATTGAGTATCCCTTGTCAATAAGTACTCCGAAAAAGGCAGTTCCAAAAGCAGTTGCAAAAACCATCAAAGCTGTAGTTAGAGCTTTTATTGATCCAATATATTTTACACCGTAAATTTCTGCCCAAGTTGAAGATCCTAAAACGTTTGCCAAACCATTTGAAATTCCTATCAGTCCTAAAAAAACAAATGCTGTAAAAGGGTGATTAAAATAAATAATCACAATTGTTGATAATAAAAGTGGAATATTCATATAAATTAGAATTTTTCTACTAGTAAATTTATCGATTAAAAAACCAGATATAAATAAAGTGATTACTGACATTATCGAATAAACCATAAATGATTGTGCAATAATATATGGACCCCAATTTTTAGAACCTAAAATAAACGATTGATATACAAATGTTCCAGTAGCTATCCATGGCATAGCGAGCATGTTTGCACATATGATATAAAATCTATAGTCTTTTATAACCTCAATTCTTTTCCAATCCTTAATATTTTGATTAGAGGAATTTTTTTCGTCGATAGACTCTCTAGAATCAAGTTTTAAATTTTTTATAAGAAAATAAGAAGTTAAAGGTAAAAAAAATATTACAATTAAAGAAATACTTATCCAAATAACTTTCCAATCATAAAGAGTTAAAAGGTAAATGATTAGAACTGGCAAAATAAATTCTGCTGTAGATAAGCCAAACCAACCTGTGCTCAATGCTTTCCCTCTTGATTTTGTAAAATATCTTGAAATAGTTGTTGTTGCTGTATGGGACATCATACCTTGTCCTGAAAATCTCATTAAAAGAATTGCAAAAAATAGAAATATAATTGATGAAATTTTAGAAAATAAAAAACAAGAGAGTGCCAATAAAATAACCACTAAAAATGAAAATTTTGAAATATTAATATCATCTATTTTTTTTCCAAGCCAGATTAGGATAAAACTGCTAAGTAAGGTAGCTGATGCATATATTGAGCCAAATTGTCCATGTGTTATTGTAAGTGTTTCTCTGATGCTTGGATTAAATAAACCTAAAAAAAAACTCTGTCCAAAGCTAGAAAAAAATGTAAATATAAATCCAAATAAAATTACTTTAAAACTTAAACTCTTAAACATATAAAATTATGTCTTGTAATGTTGCTTTTATAGGTCTTGGTGTCATGGGTTATCCAATGGCTGGTTATATATCAAAAGGTGGGCACAATGTAACTGTTTTTAATAGAACTGCCTCGAAAGCTGATAAATGGATTTCTGAATACAAAGGTACTAAAACTGACACACCTGCAAAAGCTGCTGCAGGAGCAGATTATATATTTACATGTGTTGGAAATGATAATGACTTAAGAGAAGTAACTTTTGGTGAAAATGGAATTTTTAAAACAATTAAAAAAGACGCGGTTTATATTGATAACACAACAGCTTCAGCAACTATTGCAAGAGAGATTTATAATTATGCAAAAAAAAATGGTTTTGGGGCATTAGATGCTCCAGTGTCTGGAGGACAGGCAGGTGCTGAAAACGGGGCGCTTACAGTTATGATTGGTGGTGATCAGGCAGACTTTGATAAAGCAAAAGATAAAATTGATTGTTATAGCAAAAAAATGAAATTGTTAGGTCCTGCAGGTAGTGGTCAGTTAGCAAAAATGGTTAATCAAATTTGTATTGCTGGGTTAGTTCAAGGTTTGTCAGAGGGAATTAACTTTGGAATGAAGGCAGGATTGAAAATGGAAGATGTAATTGAAGTTATTTCAAAGGGTGCAGCTCAATCATGGCAAATGGAAAATCGTTACAAAACTATGATCGATGACAAATTTGATTTTGGTTTTGCAGTAGATTGGATGAGAAAAGATTTAAAAATTGCAATGGAAGAAGCTAGAAATAATGGTTCATTATTACCTGTTACGGAACTTGTAGATAAATTTTATGGTGAAGTCCAAGGAATGGGTGGGAATAGATGGGATACATCAAGCTTAATCAAAAGATTTAGAAAGTAATGTATGCAGCCAGCATACTATGAAGATTTAGCAGAAATTCAAAATAAGTATTGGTTTATGTTAGACGATGCTGTTGCTAACAGAGCTTCATCATTCAGAATTCCTGTTTTTATGTGTGCTTATGAAAATGAGGTTGATGGAAGAATTGTTGTTTTACGTAAATCAGACAGAAAAAATAAACTTTTACAATTTCATACTGATTTCAGATCACCAAAAGTTGGTATTCTCAAAAAAAATAAGAATGCATCTCTTGTTTTCTACGACAAGGAAGAAAAAATACAACTAAGAGTTAAAGTTGAGTGTGAGGTTAATAATCAAAATTCAATAACAGAAGAGTCTTGGAAAAAAACTCAACACATAAGTAGAAGATGTTATTTAACTGATAGCCCTCCAGGAACTGCTTCAGAAAATCCTACTTCTGGAATGATATCTAAATTAGAAGATTTTGATTATACAATGGAACAAAGCGAAGAGGGTTATAAAAATTTTACTGTTATTAAATGCAAAATTAAATCTATAGAATGGCTCTATCTTGCAGCCAAAGGTCACAGAAGAGCTAAATTTGATTTAGAAGCAAATAAAAATTCTTGGTTAGTTCCTTAGTCTTTAATTTTTCTGATTAATAAACTGGTCATAGCTCTTTTTTTACAAAACTTATAATCATTGTCTGCTAATTTTTTTCCACTCGTATCAAACAATTTCCAGTTATATTTAACACAACTTGTTGGTTTTTTTCCTAACTTTAATATTTTCAATTCTACAGTTCTTGAACCACGATCTGTAACTGAGAAAGTTCTCGTTTCACCTTTTTTCCACAAACCTAGCGGAAACTTACATCCATTTTTAATATATTTAGTTCCTGATCTTCTTTGGTCGTAAACTCTTCCTATACACTGACCATCATTTGTAACCGTAAATAATTGTGTTTTTTTTACTTTTCCAGATTTATTTTTTTTTGTTCTTTTATAAACTTTAATGATTTCATCTGTACCTGGATATTTCCAGTCTATTGGACCTACAATTTTCTTTCTGCGTTTTTCACCAAAAATTGTATCTGCAGGAGTATATCTAATTTCTCGGTCATCTCTAATATCACCACCTGTGAACAATTCTAAAGGAATAAATCTTTCGTTGGCCATAGATACATTTGTTAAGAGGAATATTGTAATTATAATAAAAAATATTTTTTTCATTTTTTTTAAGATATAGACTTTATATAGTTATTCTAACTAAACGTCCATTTAGATCTTTAATTTCTGTAACTTTTGATGATATTTCATCTACTGCTTTTTTAACTCCATAAGATGCTTGGTCATAATCGTCACAGATTACTATTTTGCCGGTTTTTAATTTAGAAATTAATATTTCTAAATCTTTTTTAACGGTCTCATATGAATGACCACCATCTAAAAAAACAAAGTCTATTTTTTCTAAATCTAAATTTAAAAGTTGTTTTTCACTAAAACCTTTTAGTAATTTGGTATTTGATTGAAATTTCCCAAGTAAACTTTTTACTGAGTCCATACAATTAAGATCTTTTTTAAGAATCAAATTAAAAATAAGGTGTTTTATTGGATTTGATATTCTATTATGCTTTACAGTCATTTCCTTATTATCTAAATCTGAGTTTGAATCCTCAAAAAGATCTATTCCAAAAAAATTGAAATTAGTATTATGTATAGCTGTTAGTTTTTCACAGACATTTCTCGATGTAACACCTTGGTAAACTCCAACTTCTAAAAAATTATTTGGCTTATACTTCTCAATTTCAGAAAGTAATAAATAAGCAGAGTCTAGATCTTTTTTAAAACTTGATTTTCTAAAATAAAATTTAAATTTCACAACTATTTAGAATATAGATTTTGAATATTTCTTCCAGTTATCTTGATAACGCTTAGTATTTTCCATTACTGATTTTTTTTCTTCTTCAGTTACTTCTCTAATGACTTTTCCAGGAGAACCAATAACTAATGAATTGTCAGGTATTATTTTATTTTCAGTTATAAGAGCTTTAGCCCCTATAATACAATTTTTTCCTATTTTGGCATTATTTAGAATCACTGCACCAATTCCAATCAAACTATTATCACCTATTGTGCAACCATGTAGCATAACCATATGTCCAACAGTTACATTTTTTCCAACCTTTAATGGACAACCTGGATCTGTATGGAGCACACTACTATCTTGAACATTTGAACCCTCACCTATGTGAATATTCTCTAGATCTCCTCGTAAAGTTGCATTAAACCAAATACTTGTATTTTTTTCTAAAGTTACGTCTCCAATAATTACTGCATTTGGAGCTACCCAATTTTCGCCAGAGTTTTTTGGTTTTTTATCTTTTAAATCATAAAACATAATTTATATATTATTTTAACATGACACTTACAAAAACACCAATTTGCGATTTTGGAAAAAAAGCTGAAAATTTTAAACTAAAATCTACAAATGGAGAAATTATAAGTTTACATGACATTAAAGGTACCAATGGAACGCTTATCATGTTTATTTGCAACCATTGTCCGTATGTTAAAGCAGTGATCAACGATATTGTTGGGGATTGCAAAAATTTAAAAGAACTAGGTATAAATTCTATAGCAATTTGTTCTAATGATGCAATAAATTATCCCGAAGACTCTTTTGATAGGATGATTGAATTTTCAAATGATAATAAATTTAGCTTTCCTTATGTTCATGATGAAACACAAGAAATTGCAAAAAAATTTGGTGCAGTATGTACTCCAGATTTTTTTGGTTTTAATAATAAATTAGAACTTCAATACAGGGGAAGAATGAGGGAGTTAAAAGATTTAAAACCAACCAATAATGGCGAAAGTGATTTAAAAAAAGCTATGACAGAAATTGCAAAATCTGGTAACGGACCGAAAAATCAAATTCCTAGTATGGGTTGTAATATAAAATGGTTTAAAAACTAATGTATTTAATTATTACAAGATCATTTCCTCCAGAAGTTGGTGGTATGCAAAATCTTATGTGGGGACTGTCCAAAACTTTAGCATCTTTAAATATAGTAAAGGTTTATGCTGATTATCATAAGAAACACCAAGATTTTGATGAAAAGGCAGCTTTTACTATTCAAAGAGTTGATGGCCCAAAAATAATTAGAAAATATAGGAAGTCATATTTAATTAATGAGTACATAAAAGAAAATAAGAATATTGAATGCATCATATCAGACCATTGGAAAAGTTTAGAATTAATAAAATCAAATAAAAAAAAA
>CACDFC010000011.1 GCA_902552035.1 uncultured Pelagibacteraceae bacterium
GGTACTCCTAGTCCTTTAACCCCAATCATAGATGCAATTACCACCATTGCTAAGGCCATCATAATTGTTTGGTTTACTCCTGCAAAAACAGTAGGTAAAGCTAAGGGTATTTGAACGGTTTTTAACTTTTGTAACTTTGTTGCTCCAAATGCTTCACAAGCTTCGATTGTTTCTTTGTCTACTTCTCTAATACCTAAATTTGTTAATCTAATTATTGGTGGAACAGCGTAAATACAAATTGCTATTAATCCTGGAACTTTTCCAATTCCTAGCAGCATCAATATTGGAATTAAATATACAAAACTTGGGATTGTTTGCATCATATCAAGGACAGGTAAAATCGCTTTTTCGGTTCTATCAGAACGCGCCATTAATACACCTACTGGGATTCCCACGACCATACATATAATTACACATACGGTTATTATGGCTAATGTTGCCATACAGTCTTTCCACATACCGAAATATCCAATTAGAAAAAACGCTACAGCTGCTCCAGCCACAAGCTTCCAATTTCTTGAGCCAATCCAAGCTAAACCACAAATAATAAGTATAATTATTGGCCAGGGAGTACTATTTAATAATTTTTCTAATCTTACTAAAAAAAATAGTAATGGATCAAAAAAAGCTTCAATACCATCACCATATGATTTTGAAAAATCTCGAAAAGCAAAATCTATACCTTTTCTTAATTCAGCAAGAGCTGATCTTTCCATTCCTGGAAACTTTGTAAAAAATTCCATTAAACTCCAAAAAATTAACGAGCCTAATGTTAATTACAATAGGCTCGTTAAATAATTTATATCTTAAAGTCCAGCTTTGATTTTTTTCTTAGCAGATGAAGATACCCATTTACTCCATAAGCTTTCATGTTGTTTCAAAAACTCGACTGCAGCATCTGAACCTTTTGCTTGGTTATCAGCCATGTAAACTAACATTCCGTTCATCACATCACCTGGGTAAGTACGCTTCTCAACATATTTTACAGCGTCTTTTCCACCATTTTTAACAAAACTTGCTGTGATTAAAGAATTTACTTCTGATTTTGTCCAAGCTGTTTTTTTAGGATTTGTACACTCGCCAGCTGGCTTCATTATACAATTGTCCCAGTTATCTCTTCCTGCAAATGGTACTCCAAAATCTACTGGAATTAATCCATATTTTCCTACCATTGAAGTAGGGTTCCAGTAATATCCTAACCATGTGTTGCCTGAGTCTGATGCTTTAGAAATTGTACCATCTAAACCTGCAGCAGAACCTGGATCAATTAATTTCCAACCTTTTTTTTCCATCTCGAATGCTTCAAACAAATTAGCATTTGCTAATTGACATCCCCATCCAGCAGGACATCCAACAAAAGCTCCTTTTGAAGGATCTTCTTTGTCTGGAAACCACTCAGGGTGTTCTAGGATTTCTAGAGCAGTCATTCCTTTTATCTCAGGATGTTTTTCTACTGTTGCAGGAGTTATCCACCAACCTTCTCCAAGACCAGTAATTGGTGCTTTATTAGCTACCACTATTCTTTTTTCACTTACCGCGACTTTTAAAGGTTCATAAACAGCATTAGCCCATTGTTCAGGGTTCATGTCTGGAGTTCCTTTGTCATTCATAGAAGTAAACGTTGGCATAGTTGAACCTGGAATAAGCTCAACTTCACAACCGTAGCCTTTTTCTAAAATGATCTTGTCAACATTGGCCATCAATTCTGCAGATGCCCAGTTTTGTTCTGCTATAACTAGCTTTCCACACTTAGCATTAGCTACCGTACCGAAAGATGCGAAACCTAATACAATAAGCGCAGAAAGAATTATATTTTTTAGTTTCATTATCTTTCTCCTTATTAAATTTAATAACTATATAAAAACATAGTGATTAATAAAAAGCAAACTAGTTACAACTAAGAGTTGCAGTAAAATTGTCTTTATTCCTTAATTAATAAATTATAAGTTTTTATTATGATCGAGATAAACAATAAATTTAAATCTATAAAAAGATTTATTGTCATAGGTTATTCTTCTTTTGAGGAATTATATTTAAATAGATTTCATTACAGATTAAGATCAAATTATTTCCAGAGTATTTAAATTTTTTTTAAAAAATTAATAATTTTATTAAGGAGAATTTATGAAAAAAGATTTAATTACAAGATTAAATGAAGGTCCAGTTCTTTTTGCAGAAGGTTATTTATTTGCAATGGAAAGAAGAGGATATTTGTCAGCTGGAGCTTTTGTGCCTGAAGTAGTTTTAGAGCATCCTGAAGTTGTCACCCAGCTTCACAAAGAATTTATTAGAGCAGGGTCGGAAATAGTGCAGGCATTCACTTATTATGGTCATAGAGAGAAGCTAAGGATAATTGGTAAAGAACATCTCTTAGAACCAATGCAAAAAAATGCATTAAAAATTGCAAAAGATGCTGCAGCAGAATTTAAAGATTTAGATTTAATGGTTTGTGGAGATGTTGCTAATACTAATATTTTTGATCCAAATAATAAGTCTTCATATAAAGAGTGTCAAAAAATGTACGAAGAACAAGTTTTGTGGGCTAAAGAAGCAGGTGTTGATTTTGTAGTAGCAGAAACAATTAACTGGGTTGATGAAATGAAAATTGCATTAAAGGCAATTAAAGACGAAGGATTAATAGCTGTTGCAAATTATGCCATTCCAAGAGGAGATTTAACTAGAGATGGTCATACAGCAGGAGATGCATGTAAGATTATAGAAGATTTAGGAGCAGATGTAGTAGGTTTGAATTGCTATAGGGGACCTAAAATGACTATGAAACTTTTAAAAGAAGTGAGAAAAAAAGTTTCTTGTCATGTCGCTGGACTTCCAGTTCCATATAGAACAACTGAGGAAGAGCCAGGATTTTTAAATCAAACAGATCATGGTTGTGATTGTATACCTGGAGGCAATGCATTCCCAGTAGCTTTAGATAATTTATATTGTAATAGATTTGAAATGGCTGAGTTTGCCAAAGAGTGTGTTGATGAAAAAATTAATTTAATTGGAATTTGCTGTGGCGCCGAAGCACATCATGTTAGGGAGATGGCAGTTGCAATAGGGAAGAAGCCAATTTCAATGAAGTATATGCCAGATATGAGTAAACATTTTCATCACGGAACAGACAAATCTCTAAAAAAAGTAAATAAAGAAATTAAGTATTAAGATGGAAAAGAATGCCAAAGTAGTAGTAATAGGAGGTGGAGTAGTTGGATGTTCTATACTTTATCATCTCTCAAAATTTGGGTTAAAAAACTGTATTCTTTTGGAAAGAAATGAGCTTACTTCAGGTTCATCTTGGCACGCTGCAGGAAATGTTCATGTAATTTCTTCAGATCCAAATATTTCTAGAATGATGGCTTATACTATTGGCCTTTATAAAGAGATTGAAAAAGAGTCAGGGCATTCTTGTGGTTTTAAACCAAGTGGAGGATTTTATTTAGCTTCAAATGATGTTTGGGCAGAGTATCTTAAAAGAGAGAGATCTAAAGCTAGATACATGGGTTTAGATCAGGAATTTATTTCATTAGAAGAAGTAAAAAAGAAAAATCCACTTATTGATCCATCTAGATATTTACTTGCGTTATGGGATCCAATTGATGGTGAGGTTGATCCATCAGGTGTAACTTACGCTTTTGCGAAAGCATCTAAAGTCCATGGTGGTAAATACTACACTCATACTGTTGTTAAAGATACGAAACAAAAACCAGATGGATCATGGGATGTAATCACAGACAAAGGAAATATAAATGCTGAGATAGTTATAAATGCTGGAGGTTTATGGGCTAGAGAAGTTGGTAAACTCGCTGGTGTTGACTTACCAGTTCAACCAATGGAACATCATTATTTAATTACTGAAGCAATACCAGAAATTGAAGCAATGGGAGATCAAAGACTTCCAATAGGTACTGACTTCGAGGGAAATATTTATTTTAGGCAAGAGGGAAAAGGAATGTTACTTGGAACGTATGAACCAAAATCAACTCCTTGGAAAATTGATGGAACACCAATGAATTTTGGTCATGAACTTTTAGAACCAAAATTAGAAAACATTCAAGATCGACTTGCAATTGGATTTAAGAGAATGCCCGCATTAGAAAAAGCTGGAATTAAAAATATAGTAAATGGACCATTTACATTTGGCCCTGATGGTAGTCCTTTAATTGGACCAGTTCCTGGTATGAAAAATTATTGGGTAGCAGTTGGTGTTATGGCAGGGTTTTGCCAAGGTGGTGGTGTTGGAAAATGTATTGCCGAATGGATAATAGATGGTGAGCCTTCTATAGATGTTTGGGCAATGGATGTTGCAAGGTTTGGGGAATATGCAACTCCACAGTACGGTACAATAAAATCATCAGAAAATTATGAAAGAAGATTTATAATGACATTTCCTAACGAAACATTGCCTAAAGGTAGAAAACAAAAAACGACAGCTCTTTATGACCGTTTTATTAATCAAGGAGCAGTTATGGGAGACGGGTTTGGACTAGAAAGTGTTTTATGGTTCGCAAATAATAAAAAAGATGCATACGAGGAACCAACAATTAAAAGATCCAGATCGCACAACTACGTTTCTAAAGAAGTAATTAATGTAAGAGAAAATGTTGGTGTAATGGAATTAGCAAATTTTTCTAAACATGAGTTTAAAGGACCAGATGCAAAGAAATTTTTGGATTATGTTATGGCTGGAAGAATACCAAGTCCTGGAAGAATTTCCCTAAGTCCAATGCTTACAAAAAAAGGTAAACTTTATGGTGATCTTACAATCTCTTGTATGGATGAGAATGAGTATATGATTTTTGGTTCTGGTGCAGCACAAGAAATGCACAGAAGATGGTTTGAAAGCCATATTGGAAAGTTTGATGTTAAATATAAAAATAGATCAGATGAATTTCATGGTCTAGCTATATCAGGTCCAAAATCAAGAGATGTATTACAAAAAGTTGTTAGAGAAGACGTTTCAAATCAAAATTTTAAATTTCGAGACTCTAGAAGAATGTATGTTGCCGGTGTTCCAGCTATAATAAATAGAATTTCCTTTACAGGAGAATTAGGCTATGAAATTTATGTAGCTCCACACTATCAAATTAAATTATACGAAGAACTAACAGAAGCTGGAAAAGAATTTAATATAAAGCCATTTGGTTTAAGAGCTTTAATGTCAATGAGACTAGAAAAAAATTGGGGTGCTTGGACATTAGATTATAGACCTGATTTTACTCCAAAAGAGACAGGTTTAGATACATTTATTAATTGGGATAAAGAATTTATTGGAAAAAAATTTGCTAAAGAAGATAAGAGCACAAACAAACTTACACCAATGATTGTAGAAACTAATGAAATAGATGTAACTTATAATGAAGCGGTTTTAAAAAAAGATAAAGCAATCGGTTACATTACTTCAGGTGGATTTGCTCATTTTGTAAACAAAAGTGTTGCGTTTAGTTATTTAGATATAAACCAACTTAATTCAGGTGAAGGCCTTCAAGTAGAAATTAATGGTGATTTGTTTAACTGTTCAATAATCAAAGAACCACTTTATGATCCAAGTGGTCAAAAGATGAGAAGTTAATGGCACAAAAAGATGTAGGAAATAAAATTCCGATATACAAATTAAAAAAAACCGATGAGGTAATGAGATATTATGACGATTGGGGAGAAGAAAATAAATATGATAAAGACATGCTTGATTGGAATTATACCGGACCTAAAGAAACAACTGAAACTTTTATTAAATATCAAAAGAATCTAGATGCCAAGATATATGATGCAGGCTGTGGAACAGGTTTAGTTGGAGTTGAACTCAAAAAATATGGATATAAAAATTTTTATGGAGCAGATTTATCAAAAAAACTTTTAGATTTAGTCCCAGAAAATCTTTATAAAAAACTTGATCAAGTAGATCTTAATAAACCAATAAACGAAGAGAGCAACAAATATGATGCTGTCCTTTGCGTTGGAACATTCACTTTTGGACATGTTAAGCCCCCTGCTTTAGATGAATTTATAAGAATCACTAAAGACAAAGGTCACATATGTTTTACTATAAATGAGGGTATTCATGAGGAATATGGTTTTGACAAAAAAATTGATCAGTTAAAAAACGATAAAAAATGGAAAGAAATTGAGTTTTTTAAATCTAATTATATCGCAAGCAAAGATGTAAATGCTTGGCTGGGTTTATATGAGGTGATAAAATAAACTATGTCTGATGTTTATAATATTATAGATAAAAAAAAGTTAGATATTGTAAACAAACCTATAAGTGAGGCTCATGGTCTTCCAAATGAGTGCTATACCAGCAAAGAGTATACTTTAATCGAGAGGAAAAAACTTTTTGAGGATAAGTGGATAGTAATTGGAGTTGCAAGCTCACTGCCTGAAATTGGTGATGCAAAACCAATCGATCTGCTTGGAATGCCAATTTTAATTGTTAGAACTAAAAAAAATCAAATTAAAGTTTTTCATAATGTTTGCAGCCATAGAGGTGTTAAACTTGTAAGAGAAGCTGGAAAAATTAAAAAACTAATAAGATGTCCATATCATTCATGGTCTTATGATTTAGAAGGTGAATTAGTTGCTACACCTCACATTGGTGGAATGGATATTCATCAAAGCCCAGAATTTAAAAAATCAAAAAGTAACCTAAAAGAAATTAGATCATATATTTGGTTAGATATGATTATGATAAATATAAACAATAATGAAATTGATTTTGAAAATTATATAAAACCATTAAGTGAAAGATGGGAAAAGTTTTGGCCTATTAAAGATAGAGATTTAATTTATCATGCAGATGATTATGGATACTTTAAATTAGATGCAAAGTGCAATTGGAAGTTTGCTATAGAAAATTATTGTGAGAGTTATCATTTACCATGGGTTCACCCAGGATTAAATTCCTACTCAAAAATAGAGGATCATTATCACATCCAAGGGTTACCAAATCGTTTTGCTGGCCAGGGTACAGTTGTTTATAATCCAAGATTTAAAGGAAAAGAAAAGTTTCCTTGTTTTCCTAATTGGCCAAAAGATAAAGAGCATATAGCTGAATACGTTGCGTTATTTCCTAATGTAATGCTTGGCATACATAAAGACCATTATTATGCATATTGGTTAGAACCAATTAATCATGAATATACCCAAGAACATATGGAGATTTACTATGTAGGTGAGGAAGCAGCTAATTCTAAAAAATTTAAATCACTCAGGGAACAAAATCACAAACAATGGGAAGTTATTCAAAAAGAGGATATTGATATTATTCAAGGAATGCAAACAGGAAGAAATTCTCCAGTTTATAATGGAGGAAACTTTTCACCTGTAATGGATAATCCAACGCATCATTTTCATAAATGGGTAGCCCAAAATATAATTTAATATGAAATTTAAAAGAAAAATTGCTCCAGAAACAAAATCCCAACAAAGATTTATAACTAAAAAAAGATTAAGGGAAGATGAAATTAATTTTGATAAATTAAGATCTTATAGGCTTGATAGAGTAAAAAAAGAATTAGAAAAAAATAATTTAGAAGCTTGTATATTATTTGATCCCGTTAATGTCAGATATGCATTAGACACAGTGAATATGAGTGTTTATAATATGCACAACTTAACGAGATATTGTTTTGTTCCTGTCAATGGTCCTACAATTTTGTATGAATACTTTAATTGTGAAATTTTATCTAAGCACTTAAATCTAATTGATGAAATTAGACCATCGATAACTTGGGATTATTTTAGTAATGGTGATCAAGCAAATTCACAATTAAAAAAATGGGTAAATGAAATAAAAGATTTATCTAATAACTATTTTAAAAGTAAAAGAGTAGCTATAGATGTAATAAACGGTCCAGCTGTAACTGCTTTAAATAAATCTGGTATTGAAGTAGTTGATGCTAAACTAATTTTAGAGCAAGCAAGAGTTATTAAATCCCCAGAAGAACTCACGTGTATGAAAGCTGCATTAGAAGTTGCTGAAATTGGTGTTGCAAAAATGCGGGAAGAATTAAAACCAGGAATGACTGAAGATGAACTATGGTCAATACTGCATAAAACAAACATTGAATATGGAGGAGAATGGATTGAATGCAGAATACTTTCGTCGGGTGAAAGAACAAATCCTTGGATGCAAGAGAGCAGCAACAAAGTAATGCAAACAGGTGAAATGGTTGCTTTTGATACTGATATGGTTGGTCCTTATGGATATTGTGCAGATATTTCAAGATCATACGTAGTAGGCCATAAGTTTAATGATGAACAAAAAAACTTATATTCAATGGCCACTGACCAAATTGATCATAATGCTAGATTAATAAAATCGGGCATGTCATTTAAAGAGTTTGTTAAAAAATCTTGGGTATTACCTGAGGAATATTATGGAAATAGATATTCATGTATGGTTCATGGAATTGGACTTTGTGATGAGTGGCCTCAGATTAAGTATCCAACAGATGGCGGAGAACAGGGCGGTAGTTTTGAAAAAAATATGACTATTACTCTTGAAAGCTACATTGGCAAAGTTGGAGGCAAAGAAGGCGTCAAGCTTGAGCAGCAGTATTTGGTTGGACAGAACGGATTAGAGTTAATGTCTCATCATCCTTTAGAAAAAATTTAATGAAAATTATTTTAATTATGGGTTTGCCTGGTGCAGGCAAAACAACTTTAGCAAATGAACTCGCACCAATGATTAATGCCAAAAGATTAAATGCAGATGAAGTTAGAAAAGCTGCAAATGATTGGGATTTTTCTGCAGAAGGAAGAACAAGACAAGCAAAGAGAATGGCAGAATTTGCTTTAAAACTTAAAAAAGAAGGAAATTACGTAGTAGCAGATTTTATATGCCCAACACCTGAGGCTAGAAAGCTATTTCCTGCTGATTATGTAGTCTGGGTTGATACAATTAAAGCAGGTAGATTTGAAGATACAAATCAAATGTTTGTTAAACCTGAAAAATGTGACTTTCATGTTACTTCTCAGGATGCTAAGACTTGGGCACCCAAAATACATGAGGACTTAAAAAAATAAGCTACTAAACATTTTTTATGAATTTTTTAAGAAAAATATTCTTAGTTATAATACTATTTTTTCCAATCTCTAATTCATTTGCGGGTATGGTTACTGAAGTTCAAAATCTAAGTGTAGCAGATGGACAATCTAAAAATATAAATGGGGTTGACTTTAATACAGATGGTACGAAAATGTTTGTGTTATATCAACAACAAAAAGATGGCTCAAGTAATCCTCGTTTCGTTGACGAATACAATCTTTCAACTCCTTTTGATATCTCAACAGCATCTTACGCTGGTGATAGTGAAAGCTGTGAATTAGATGATGGTACTTCAGGAAATGATTTTAGAAGAATATTTGATTTAAAATTTACTGATGATGGACTTAGCTTTTTTCATACAGTTGGTAATGCTGGTAATAACAATTTAGATATGCAGGCGGTTTATAGATATGATTTAACTTCACCTTTTGATATTTCAACATGTACGTTTGCCAGTGATACCGTAGATCTTAATTCTGACGCTTTACAAAATAACAGTCTTGCTGGTGATCATGATGGGATAAAAAAAAATAATCGTGCCCAAGGTGTTGTAATAAATCCCGATGGTACAAAATTATTTGTCTTAATGACAGATGCTGCTGATAGTGGTGCGGCACCGGATAGAATTCTAGAATATAATTTTTCAACCCCATTTGATCTTACAACAATATCTCTAAGGTTGGATGCGGGAATTGAATTACCACATGCATCGTCTGCAAATTCAATGTCCATTGAATTTGGTGCGAAAGGAAAAAGGCTTTTTGTATTAAGCCATAATACCCCCTTTAATGTAACTCAAATATCGTTAGATAAAGCTTTTGATACATCATCATTTACAATAGATGGCTCGGTAAATTTAAATAATATTAACCTTTTAAGCGAATTGAGAACAGTCACATTTACTAATAATGGTTTTAGGATGTTTATAGGTAATGATTTTAGTGATAAAAATCCAGTTGAAGACAACATCTTTGAATTTAATTTAGTTTGCCCATTTAACATTATTGCAGGGAAATGTCCTTCTATTACTGAAAATAGTGGTAGAACTGGAATGGCAGAAGCTCAAGTAGAATTAGCAAAAAGAACAATTAATTCTTCAACAAGTTCAGCTTTAAATAGACTGAAGTGGATTAGAAGAAATAAAGATAAACAAAATTTATCTAACCAAAATATTAAATTAAACTTTTCAAATAACATGCTCTCATCTTTAAAAGAATTACCCATCACATCATTTAAAAAAATATCAACAAATAAAAATAATAACGATTCTAATAAGAATTATTTTTATTGGAGTGAAGGAAGTATTTCCTTGGGTAGAGTTGGAGATACGAAAATTTCCTCAGCTAAGAAAGTTAGTACAAATTCTTTAACATTTGGTTTAGATAAGTTTACTGATGATTATGGGATAGAGGGATTTGCTTTTAGATTTGGCAATGACGATGTTGATGTTGGTACTGAAGGAAGCAATTTAGACTCTAACACTTATAATATTACTTATTATAGTACTTCGCCTATTAAAGATGACAGAAAATTTGTAGATAAAATTTTTGGATATGGGAAGATAAGGTCTGATATTACTACTGTTCTTGATGGTAAAAATTTAACTGCAGATAGAACAGGTAATCAAATATATGGAACTGTGAAAATAAAAGACGAATATATAAAAGATAATTTTACTTTTATACCTTCTGGTCAATTTGATTTTGGCCATACAATTTTAAAAGGATATCAAGAGGCAGGCAATGGAGCCATAATAGTTGAAGATCAACACGTAAGAACGAAAAATTTAAGGGCAGCGATGGCAGTTGTTGAAGATATACCAAATGAGAAATATTCTTTAAAAAGACATGGAAAATTAGAATATGTTGCTGAACTAGATCGTTCATCAAATTTTAAATACACTTATGTTTCAGATGGCAGCATTCACTTTAATGATACATTGCACACTGGAGCATTGCATAATCTTAACGGTGAAATTGGTATAGATATTATTTTTCCTGAACATTACAGTGTTTTTATTATCTATGAGAGAAACCATGCATTTGGAACGGGATATAAAGATAATTTATATATAGCTTTAGGATACTTGCCAAATAAAGAGACAGAGTATGCATTTTCGTTAAATGGATCAGATAATTTAATGTCAAAATTTGAAATAAAGAAAAATATTAATGGATATGATTTAAGTTTAAATATAAACGATGATTTGACTAATTTAGGTGATAGTGACGAGGCCAGTATTAATTTAAATAAAGTCTTTTAATTTATTTTAGAAAGATTAAACTAAAATTCTTATGAGCTACAAATGGGACAATAAAAAACCAACAGCACAAATGCTTGGAAGATGGCAACCATTTCATGATGGTCACTATGCTTTGTTTAAGGAAATAATTAAAAAAACTGGACAAGTTTGTATTCAAATAAGAGATGTTCAAGGTGTAGATGATAATCCTTTTGATTTTGACACGGTAAAAAAGAAAATAGAGGAAAGACTAAACCCAGAATTTGAAGGAAGATTTAAAGTTATATTAGTGCCTAATATAACTAATATATGTTACGGAAGAGGAGTTGGATATAAAATAGAAGAGATTGTACTATCTGAAGAGATTCAAAAAATTTCTGCAACCAAAATTAGAGCAAAAATGCGAGAGGATGGAGATTTGAAGTGAATGAAAGACTTAAGTCTATTGTAAATTTACAAAAATATCCAATCTACGATTTAAATTCTCCAATAATAAAAAAACTTATCAATAAATGCAAAGAAGAACTAGATCAATTTAGTTGTTCGACAATACCTAATTTTATTTTACCTAAATCTTTAGAAATAATGAATTCAGAATTAGAAAAACAATTAAACGAAGTTTATATGTCAAAAGAAAGCATAAATCCTTACTTGTATGCAAAAGATGATCCCAAATTACCAATAGATCATCCAAAAAGAACTTTTATGAACAGGTATAATGGTTACTTAAATTCAGATTGTTTTTCAAAAAATTCAGAAATGAAATTTTTATATGAAACTGAGGAACTTTTAAAATTTGTCTCCGCTTGCTTAGGCATATCACCAATTTATAGATGGGCAGATCCATTAGCATGTCATGCTTATAATGTTATGGAGCCAGAAGGTATTCTTCCTTGGCATTTTGACAGTTGTGAATTTACTTTAAGTTTAATGATACAAAAACCTGAGAAAGGTGGAATATTTGAATATTGTCCTAATATAAGAGAACCTGGAAATGAAAATTTTGATGAGGTAAAAAAAGTTTTAAATGGTGATAGATCAAGAGTTAAACAATTAAAATTAGAACCAGGTGACTTACAAATTTTTAAAGGAAGATTTTCTTTACACAGAGTTACAAAAGTAGAGGGAAATAAATCAAGATATATGTGTATACCTGCTTATGTTTTAGATCCATGGCGGGTTAATACTCCAGAGCATTCAAAAGCAATATATGGAAAAGTTTTACCAATTCACTTAGAGAGAAACGTAGCAAGAACTGACGGTCTAGCAGATTAATGAAAAAAATTGCTGTTATTGGAACTGGCGTAATTGGCTCTGGTTGGATTATTAGATTTTTAGCACATGATAAAAAAGTTATTGCTTATGACAAAGACACAAAGTTAAAAAAAAAAATCATTTCTGAGATTAAAAGAACATGGCCTCATGTTAAAAAACTCTTTAATAAAAAAAATATAAAACTAAAAGATTTTACATTCACTACATCTTTAAAGGAAGCTATAAAAGATGCAGATTTCATTCAAGAGTGTGCACCTGAAAATTATAAACTAAAAATAAAATTGATGAACGAAATAGGTAAATATGCAAAATTAAATTCAATAATTTCCTCTAGTTCATCGGGTTTATTACCCTCAAGAATATACTCTAAATGTAAAAATCCTTCTCGAACTATAATAGCCCATCCTTTTAATCCTGTTTATTTATTGCCCGGTGTAGAACTTGTGCCAGGAAAAAAAACTAAAAGTATTTTTTTAAAAAAAGCTCAAAAATTTTATAAATCAATTTCTATGAACCCTATAATGGTAAAAAAAGAACTTCCTGGTTATTTAGCTGATAGACTGCAAGAAGCATTATGGAGAGAGGCTTTGCATATAATTAATGAAGGCTATGGGTCTACTCAAGATCTAGATAGATCTATTGAAGATGGTCCAGGATTAAGATGGTCTTTAATGGGTACATTTTTGACATTTCATTTAGCAGGAGGAAAAGAAGGTATGAAGCATATGTTAGAACAATTTGGTCCAGCTTTGAAACTTCCTTGGACAAAATTAAAAGCACCAAAACTTTCAAAAAAATTATCATCAAGAGTTATTAAAGGAACAAAGTTACAATCTAAAGGTAAATCCGTAGAATTAATATCTAATATAAGAGATCAATACCTAGTTGATCTTCAAAAGCTTAGAAAAAAATACGAGAATAAACTTAGAAAATAATTTAAAGTAATATTCCTATGTTAAAAATATTAAAAAATAAAAAAATTATAATATCAGCTGGAGCATCAGGCATTGGCTGGGCAACAGCAAAGGTATGCCTTGCAAAAGGTGCAACAGTTTATTTATGTGATATAGAAAAAAAATATTTAAATAAAGCAGCAAAGCATCCACAAAATAAAAAAAAACTTTTTATCTATGAATGCGATGCGTCTGACGAATATGATGTATTAAATTTTTTTAATCAGGTCCAAAAAAAAACAAAAAAAATTGATGCCCTAATTAATAATGTTGGTGTAGCTGGTCCGACAGGCACCTTAGAAAAGTTAAGCTCTGAGGATTGGGAAAATACATTAAAAACAAACATTACAAGCCATTTTTATTTTTCTAAACTTTCAATACCTCTATTGAAAAAAAACAAGGGAGGATCAATTATAAATATGTCATCAGGTGCTGGAATTATGGGTTTTCCCTTGAGATCGCCTTACGCTGCAAGTAAATGGGCAATTGTTGGAGTTACCAAAACCCTAGCAATGGAACTTGGAAAATTTAAAATTAGAGTTAATGCAATTTGCCCAGGAACAATTAAAGGCGATAGAATGGTAAGAGTTATTAGGGATAAATCGAAATTCACAAAAATATCAAAAAAAACAATTGAAAAAGAATTTATTTCAATGGCGTCAATGAATTGCTGGATATCTGAAGAAGATATAGGTAAAATGTGTAGTTTTTTAATTTCTGAAGACGCTGCTAGAATATCTGGACAAATAATAGCAGTAGATGGAAATGCAACAAGATTAGATTAAATATATTTATGAAAAAAATTAGCAATGTTAAAGTAAGTACAATCGATAAGGGTATTACATCTGTTTTAATTGACGATGCTAGTAGTTATAATTCATTATCTTCTGTTACACTAAAATCACTTTTAACCGTATTTAAGAATTTAAACAAAGACAATATAACTAAGGTTATAATTATCGAGGGTTCGGGCAAAGGATTTAGCGCAGGACATAATCTAAAAGAATTAAAATCATATAAGAAAAAAAAAGATTACCAAAAACTTTTTAATTTATGCTCTGATTTAATGATGGAAATTGTAGATGGAAGAAAACCTGTGATTGCTAAAGTTCATGGATCGGCATATGCAGCAGGATGTCAATTAGTTGCCAGTTGTGATTTAGTTTTAAGTACTGACGATGCAAAGTTTGCTACACCTGGAGTTAACATAGGTCTGTTTTGTAGTACACCAATGGTAGCAGTTAGTAGAAAAGTTAGTAAAAAAAGAATGATGAAAATGTTGTTAACAGGTGAACCAATTGACGCCATTACTGCAAAAGAATTTGGATTAATAAATGATTTTTACCCAAAAGAAAAATTACATGATGAAGTTTTATCTTTAGCAAGAACTATTGCATCAAAGTCTAACTTAACAATCAAGTTAGGTAAAAGAGCCTTTTACAAACAAGCAGAGATGCCCTTAAAAAAGGCTTATAAATTTACAAGTAAAGTGATGACAGAAAATATGATGGCGATGGATGCTAAAGAAGGTATCTCAGCATTTGTAGAAAAAAGAAAACCAAATTGGAAAGATAAGTAATGAGAGATGAAGAAATAAAAGAAATTCTATCAAGCTCAAAGACCATTGCAATGATCGGTATAAGTTCTGAAAAAAAAAAGGAAGATCCAAAAAATATAAAAAGAAAACCCGCAAATGTTGTGATGAAGTACATGCAAAGTTTTGGATATAAAGTAATTCCCATAAATCCTTTCGCAAAGGGAGAGATTATAAATGGAGAAACTGTAGTTGATGATATAGAGAATATTACTATTCCAGTTGATATTGTTGATGTTTTTCGTCCATCAAAAGAAACTCCTGGTTTTGCAGAGAAAGCAGTAAAGATTGGATCTAAAGTTTTGTGGCTACAATTTGGAATTCAAAACGAAGAAGCAAAAAAAATTTCTGAAGATGCAAAATTAAAATACGTTTCTAATAAGTGTATTAAGCAGGAATATCAAAAGTTATTTCAAAATTCTAATCCTGTTTATCCAGTTTTAAGAAACGATTAATGAAGAAAATTTTTCTAGTTTATAGTCATTATAATGAAAAATCTTTTAATGCTTCAATAAGAGATACCTTTACAAAAACAGCCAAGGAAAAAGGTCATGAAGTCGATATAGTAGATTTGTATAAGGAAAAATTTGATCCAGTTTTTGCAGGAGAAGATCCAACACCTGATGTTCTTGATCATAGAAAAAGAATAGAAAATTCAGATGTTATTGTGTTAGTAGCTCCAATCTGGAATTTTAGACTTCCTGCAATTGCCGAAGGGTGGATTGATAAAGTCTTAGCACCACCATGGGCTTTTAGATTCAAAAAAATTTTTGGAAACTATGGTTTTCCAGTTGGTAATTTAGCTGGAAAGAAAGCTGTAATATTTTGTACTTATGGGTCACCTCAATTTGCAGTTAAAACATTCTTTTTAAATATGCCAACTAAAAGATTAAAGCGTGGCGTTTTTAACATTTGTGGAATTACAGACATTATATATAAAAGATTTTTTGCTGTACCTTTTGTGAGTGAAAATAAAAGACAAAAATTTTTAAAAGATGTAGAAAAAGTGGCATTAAATTTATGATTAAAGTTGTAAATGTTGTTTTTATATTTATTTTTATATTTTCAAATGCAAATGCTAAAATTATAAAGCCCTCAAACAATATTAAACCATTTGAAGTAGTTGAAATTCAGCTTAATGGATTGAAGAAAAACAACAAACCATCAAAAGATAACGGTATTATTCAAACTTGGGAATTTGCTCATCCAAATAACAAAAAATATACAGGTCCACTAGAAAGATTTAAAAAAATGATCAAAGGAAACTCTTATTCAATGTTATTAGATCATGTGGAACATAAAATAACTGAAAAATTTATTTCAAATGATGTTGCAACATATGAAGTTATAGTTTTAGATTTTGAAAAAAAATATTTTAAATTTAAGTGGCAAGTTGAAAAATACAATAAAGATGGTCCTTTAAAAGATTGCTGGCTCACAACTGTTGTTTCTCAACCTGTGCCTTATGGTTCGGCCATATAATGAAAAAACCTCCTTATATTTATAGAATTCCAATTTTGATGGCAATCCTCTGCATTCCACCGATAGGAATGACACAACTTGGTTGGTATTTTTTTGGTAAAGAGATGGGACTTAATCTAGGTATGATTGCAGGTGTAATATCAGTCACTATAGCTGCTTATTTGTTATACCGTATGGATTGGCGTGACGATGATGATTATTAAAATTATGTTTCTTAAATATTAAAAATTTAGTAGAAATCTCATAATGAAATCAAAAGCAAAAGTTGTAGTTGTTGGAGGTGGTGTAGTAGGGGTAAGTGCCCTTTATCACTTAGCAAAAAAAGGGTGGTCTGACGTAGTTCTTGTTGAGAGAAAAGAACTTACCTCAGGTTCTACTTGGCATGCAGCTGGACTATTACCTTTATTTAACATGAGTTATTCAGTAGGACAGTTACATAAATATGCAGTTGATCTTTATAAAACTCTAGAGGAAGAAACTGGAAAAAATGTAGGATTTAGTGTTGTTTCAAATATTAGATTAGCAAGTAACAAAGATAGAATGGATGAATATTATCAATATGCAGGTGTTGCTCAAACAATTGGAGTTAAAGTAAATTTTTTAAAACCAGAACAGGTAAAAGAAATTTGGCCTTTATGCCATACAGATGATTTAGTTGGAGCAATTCAACACCCCGAAGATGGATATATTCAACCAGCAGATTTAACACAAGCATTAGCAACAGGTGCGAGAAATAGAGGTGCTGAAATTTATAGAAACACTACAGTTACCAATATTAAACAAACAAAAACTGGATGGGTTGTTGAGACTGATAAGGGATCAATAGAGTGTGAACATGTAATTTCATGTTCAGGAAATTTTGCAAGACAAACTGGTAAAATGGTTGGTTTAGATATTCCAGTAATACCAGTTGAACACCAATATATTGTCACTGAACCTCACCCTGAAATCCAGAAAAGAAAAAAAGAAGGTTTACCAGAAATGGGAGTTTTAAGGGACAGTGATAGTAGATGGTATATGAGAGAAGAAGCTGGTGGTTTAATTCTTGGACCATATGAAGATGGTGCACCAGCATGTTATGTAAATGGCCCATCAAAAGAATCAGAGTATGAATTATTTCAAGAAGATTTAGAGAGACTAGCACCACATATTGAGGGAGCAATACACCGTGTACCTGCTTTTGGTGAAGTTGGTGTTAAAAAAGTTTATAATGGTGCAATTTGTTATACTCCTGATGGAAATCCTATAGTTGGACCTGCCTGGGGATTGAAAAACTTCTGGATTAATGAAGGACATAGTTTTGGAATTACAGCAGCAGGAGGAGCTGGGTGGCAACTTGCAGAGTGGATAGTTGATGGTGAACCTACAATTGATATGTTAGGTGTAGAACCTAGAAGATATGGTGATTATTGCTCAAAATCTTATTTAAAAACAAAAAATGAAGAAGCTTATAGTCACGTATTTATAACCCATTTTCCAGACGAAGAACGACCAGCAGCAAGACCATTAAGAACTGCACCTTGTTATGATCGAATGAAAAAACTTGGAGCAGTATTTGGACAAAAGTTTGGTTGGGAAAGACCAAACTTCTTTGCCACTGATGGAATGGAACAAAAAGATGATTGGTCATTTAGAAGATCAAAATGGTTTAACGCAGTTGAGAAAGAATGTAAAAATGTTAGGGAAAATGTTGGTCTTTTAGATATGTCAGCATTTGCAAAATGCAGAATCAAAGGACTAAAAGCCGAGGAATTTTTAGATAATCTTGTAGCGAACAAATTACCAAAAAAAGTTGGTAGAATAAACTTATGTCACGCTCTAAATACAAAAGGTGGAGTACATTCCGAGTTTACAATAATGAGAGAATCAGAAAATAGTTTCTATTTAGTATCTGCAGGTGCGTTTCAAAGACTAGATCATGATTGGATTTTAAAATGGATGCCAACCGATGGTTCGGTACAATTTGAAAATCTTACTAATAGCAATGGAGTTCTTGTTGTATCAGGACCAAAAGCTAGAGAATTAATGACAAGAGTTTCAAAGGATGACTTTTCTAATGAAAATTTTAAATGGTTAAGTGCAAAAAACGTTGATGTTGGATATGCCCCTGTTAATGCAATGAGAGTTAATTTTGTTGGAGAACTAGGCTGGGAACTTCATCATCCAATAGAATATCAAAACCATATATTTGATAAATTGATGGACGCAGGTAAAGATTTAGGTCTAAAACCTTTTGGTATTAGAGCAATGAATAGTTTAAGGATTGAAAAATCTTATAAGCTTGTTGGCACTGAATTATCAATTGAGTACTCACCATATGAAAGTGGTTTAGATAGGTTTGTACATCCTAATAAAGGAAGTTTTATAGGCTTAGATGCTTTAAATAAATGGAGAGAAAAAGGTTTTAAAAACAAATTAGTCACATTAGATGTTCAAAATATAGACGATGCAGATGTTTTAGGCAATAATCCTATTTATGAGAATGGCAGTGTAATCGGAAGAGCAACCGGTGGCGATTATGGTTTTAGATTAGGAAAATCAATTGCTTTAGGCATGGTAAAACCAGAGTTAGCAAATGTTGGTCAAAAATTGAAAATTGAAATACTTGGAAAAAAACATGAGGCGACAATTTTAGAAGAAAGTCCTTATGATCCAGAAAATAAACTATTAAGGGCATAATGAAAATTTTAGTAGCTGTAAAAAGAGTAATTGATTACAACGTTCAGATTAGAGTCAAAGAAGATAACAGTGGTGTTGTAACTGATAATGTAAAGATGTCTACAAATCCACCAGATGATAATGCAATCGAGGAAGCAGTAAAAATAAAAGAAGCTGGAAAAGCAAAAGAAATTGTTGCAATAACAATTGGTGACGACAAAGCGCAAGAAACAGTTAGAAAAGCTTTAGCTGTTGGTGCAGATAGAGGAATTCATGTAAAAGCTGATGGAATAGTAGAACCATTAGCAGTTTCAAAAATTTTAAAAGCCGTTGTAGAAAAGGAGAAACCTGATTTAGTATTTATGGGGAAACAAGCTATTGATGATGATTGCAATCAAACAGGTCAAATGTTAGCAGCTCTACTAGATTGGCCACAAGCCACATTTGCCTCCAAAATAGAAGTTAGTGAAAAAAGTTTAACAGTTACTAGAGAAGTCGATGAAGGTTTAGAAACTATAGAAGTAAATATTCCTGCAATAGTCACCTGTGATTTAAGGTTAAATGAACCAAGATATGCTTCATTACCAAATATTATGAAGGCTAAAAAGAAACCTTTAGATCTAATGACTGCTTCAGATTTAGGTATTGATACTAAACCAAGAATCGAACAAATTAAGGTTGAAGAGCCGCCAAAAAGAAAAGCGGGTATAAAAGTTTCTAACGTAGCTGAGTTAGTAAATAAATTAAAAAATGAAGCAAAGGTAATATAATGTCAGTACTTTTAATAGCAGAGCATAATAATAAAGAGTTAAAGCCTTTCACACTTAATGTGATAAATGCTGCAACTCAAATAGACGAAGATGTTCATGTCCTATTAATGGGTCATAGTGCAGATGCAGTTGCAAAATCAATATCTGAAGTTTCAGGTGTAAAAAAAGTAATTCATGTTGATAATCCAACATATGAAAATTATCTTGCTGAAAACTATGTTCCAGTAATCTTAAACCTTGCGCAAAACTATAATCATATTGTAAGTGCAGCAAATACGTTTGGAAAAAATTTAATGCCAAGAGTAGCTGCGAAACTCGATACTTCTCAAGTTAGCGATATTATTAAAGTAATATCTGCAGATACATTTTTGAGACCAATCTATGCTGGCAATGCATTTGCTACAGTTAAAAGCAATGACAGTAAAAAATGTATAACTGTAAGACCAACATCTTTTGATCCTGCTCCATCTTCAGGAGGATCAGCAGAAATTGTAAAAGGAGAATCAGCAGAAGCATTCTCTCCAACAAAGTTCGTTAAAAAAGAGGAAATCAAATCTGACAGGCCTGAACTTGGAACTGCTAGAGTAGTAATTTCTGGCGGTAGAGGAATGCAAAGTGGAGATAATTTTAAACTAATAACTGCTATTGCAGATAAACTTAACGCTGCAATTGGAGCTTCGAGAGCTGCAGTTGATGCAGGTTATATAACAAATGATCATCAAGTTGGACAAACAGGTAAAGTTGTAGTCCCAGACCTTTATATTGCAGTTGGAATATCTGGAGCGATCCAGCATTTGGCAGGAATGAAAGAAAGTAAAGTTATTGTCGCAATCAACAAAGATGGAGAAGCACCTATATTTAGTGTTGCAGATTATGGCTTAGAAGCAGATCTTTTTGAAGCACTTCCACAGTTCTTAGAAGAGCTGAACAAATTAAACACTATACAAAAATAACAAATACTGTAAAAAAATATCACTATGTCCAGAGAAGTAATGGAATATGATGTTGTTATTGTTGGTGCTGGTCCGTCAGGTCTGGCAACCGCTATAAAACTTAAACAATTAAAGTCAGATTTAAATATTTGTATTTTAGAAAAAGCTTCAGAAATAGGTGCACATATACTTTCTGGAAATGTTTTTGAAACAAGGGCACTTGATGAACTCTTACCAAATTGGAAAGATCTTAATAGCCCGATTAAAACAAAAGTCACTAAAGAAAAATTTTTATTTCTTGGAAAAACTAAATCCTTGAGTTGGCCAACATGGCTATTACCTAAAGTTCAACAAAATCACAAAAATTATATCATAAGTCTTGCAAACCTATGTAGATGGTTAGGCGAACAAGCTGAGAGTCTTGGAGTTGAGATTTTTCCAGGTTTTCCTGCAAGTGAAATTATTTATAATGAAGATGGATCAGTCAAAGGTATAGCAACCCAAGATATGGGATTAGATAAAGATGGTAATAAAAAAGATAGCTTCGAGTCTGGTATAGAACTTCACGCTAAAGTTACTGTATTTGCAGAAGGTTGTAGAGGTCATTTAGGAAAAGAATTAATTAAAAAATTTGAATTAGACAAGGGTAAAGATCCCCAGCAATATGGAATAGGCTTTAAAGAGATATGGGAAATAGAGGAAAAGAAACATGATGAAGGTTTGGTTATGCATACAGCTGGTTGGCCTTTAGACAATAAAACTTATGGAGGCAGCTTTGTATATCATGCAGAGAATAAACAAATATTTTTAGGTTATGTTATAGGTTTAGATTATCAAAATCCCCATCTTTCCCCATTTGACGAGTTTCAAAGGTTTAAAACTCATCCATCTATTAAAAAAATTTTAGAAGGTGGAAAAAGAATTTCTTATGGAGCTAGAGCTTTAATAGAGGGAGGTCTACAAAGCTTACCTAAAATGTATATGCCTGGAGCTTTACTTGTTGGATGTGATGCAGGAACATTAAATATGCCTAAAATAAAGGGCTCTCATACTGCAATGAAAAGTGGAATGATTGCAGCTGAAACTATTTTTAGCCACATTACAGAAAAAAAAAGTTTGTCAATTTATGACGATAAATTTAAAAGGAGTTGGCTTTATAAAGAGTTACGTGCTGCAAGAAATGTAAAACCTAGTTTTAAATGGGGTTTAATTTTAGGAATTATATTTACAGGAATAGATCAAATAATTTTTAGAGGAAAACTTCCATTTACTCTAAAGCATCATCATGCAGATCATGAAACATTAAAACCAGCAAATGAAATGCCTAAAATTGAATATCCCAAACCCGATAATATAATTACTTTCGATAAAACGAGTTCAGTTTATCTTACAGGAACTAACCATACAGAAAATCAACCAGTACATCTTAAACTTAAAAATCCTAATTTACCTATTGATTTCACATTAAATAAATATGATGAACCTGCACAGAGATACTGTCCAGTTGGAGTATACGAAGTTCAAATTGAAAACAGTCTTCCAAAATTTGTAATAAATTCTCAAAACTGCATACATTGCAAAACTTGTGATATTAAAGAACCATCACAAAATATTACTTGGGTAACCCCTGAAGGAGGTGGTGGACCTAAGTATGGAAATATGTAATTTTATTTAAATCTATATAAAAAATTATTTTTAAATCTTTCAAAAAAATTTCTATTATCTCCAAATTTAGGCTCATCAATACCTGGTCTTCTTTTCCACCGTGCATAAAAATATTTTGTTCTTTTAAATATGGTATTATCATTTACATAATAATATAGAGCTAAAGATTTTCTTCCAATATTCTTTGGGCATTTTATAGGGTCCGGGAAGCCATGGTTAGATTCAGTATCCGTTCTAAATATTACAGCATTATTAATTTTGGGATAAACTTTAAGAAAGTTTTTTTCCATTTTTTGGTCCCACAATTCAATTGCTCCACCCCAACTTTCATCCCAATCTTCATTCAAATAAACTAGCAAATTCAACATTCTTTTGAGTTTTTTTCTTCTGATATATATAAAATCAGAATGTATTTTTAAATACCCTCCGTTCCTGCTTTCATGCATTCCACCACCAAATAAATTAGGATCGGAGACAAGATTTTTGATTTGAAATTTTTCTTCAAGAATGGATATAAAACTTTTAGAATTCAAATAATCAACCGTTTTTTTTATTTCTAAAGGAAATAAGCTATAATCATTTAGTGCCCTTTTTGTCCTTTGAAATAAAGCATCAGAAGTTATACCGATTGTTTCAGGAAATTTAAATGATGACGATACAGGTTTAATAATATTCTCTGGGAAAAAATCATTTGTAGAGCAGTAACTATATGGATGTTTTTTTACATTAAGAATTTTTTTATGATGTTCAGTTAGTAATTTCGTATCAAAATTAATCATTACGATAAATCTATTGCAAATTTTTTAAGTATTTCGATTGGAATTAATTTAAGAGTATTTTCATGAGTTTTTTTTAAGTAAATTGGACAGCCTATTCCAGCTTTCACAGCTTTATCATACCAACTAGCACACACACACCAGTTGTCTCCATCTTTTAATCCAGGAAAACCAAATTCTGGATGTGGAGTTATAAGATCATTACCAGCTTGTTTACACCACTCTAAAAACTCTTTACTTACTTTTACACAAACTGTATGAACACCAACATCATTTTCATCTGTATTACAACAACCATCTCTAAACCACCCAGTTAAAGGATTTTTTGAACAGGTTTCAAGATTTTCACCTAAGACATTTTTTTGAATTTTAGTTTCCATATACATTGTAAATTTCATCATTTATTAAAGCATTGAATGAAATAGATCTTCTTTCTTCATTTGAGTTTGTAAATGGATATACAACATGCATTAAGTAATTTGGAAAAAAATAAAATTCACCAACTTTTGGCTTGATATTATAAGTGGCTGGAGAGTTAAATAATTTTGAACCGTTTACTAAAGACAATACTCCATTAAAATTTTTTGCTTTATTTTTTTGGCTATACTCTCCAAAATCATTTGGTAATTTTAAATATCCAACACCAGAAATATGTCCACCGTGAACATGTAAGGGATTATAGTCATTCTGAAATTGTCTTACTATCCATGAATTTATTATATGAAATTTCGTAATTTTTTTCCCTTCTGTTTTTTCCAACCAGCTAGAACTAGCATTAGCAAGAAAATTTGCCCAACCCGACGATTTCATGAAATCTTCTTCTAATTTAAATTCCTGCATAACATTTCCAGCGAGTTGGTCACCATAATCTAGCTCTTTAGATTTTTTTTTGTCATCTACAATTTTGTCAACATAATCATTAAGTAATTTTATAATTTCTTCAGACATTATAACTTTTGCTACAGACGGTCCAAATGGTCTAAAAATTTGAATTTTATTTTTTTCTGACGACATCTTAAATTTTTGTTGGATTAGGTTGTCCTTTATAAACTTCTTCTGGATTAAATTTTTTTTCTTTTTCTTCAAAATTCATTTCAATTTGTCTAGCATTACTTATCTTACCCAAAGGTATTGATCTATAAAAGCAAGATTTGTATCCAACATGACAACTTGCACCGTCACCAATATCAACTGACATCCAGACAGAGTCTTGATCATCGTCAATTCTGATTTCTTTAATTTTTTGAACAAAACCACTTGTTTTTCCTTTATGCCAAATTTGTTTTCTTGATCTACTCCAATAATGAGCTTCTTTAGTTTCAATTGATAATTTTAATGCTTCAACATTCATATATCCATGCATCAATATTTCTTTTGTATTATAACATGTGGTAACAACAGGTATTAATCCATCATTATCAAATTTAGGGGACAGCAATTTCCCTTCTTCAATTTCTTCAATATTTTCTCTTTTTTTAAACATAATGGTCGCAGTTAGTACCATATTATTGGATATATTAAATATTTCAAATTATATAAAAAACCATATATATCGGGTGTTATGAAATTAGTAAAAGAAATAAATAAAGAAAATCTAAATAATAAAATAAGCGATAAAGAAGCTGAAGAAGCTTTCGTAAAAATATTAAAATGGTTAGGCGAAGACCCAGATAGAGAAGGTTTATTAGAAACTCCAAAAAGAGTTGTTAAAGCTTTTAAAGAATATTTTAAGGGCTACCATGAAGATCCAAAAGTGATGTTACAAAAGACTTTTGGCGATGTGGAAGGTTATAGTGACATGGTAGTTCAGAAAAATATTTCTGTCCAAAGTCATTGTGAACACCATATGGCCCCAATTATTGGAATCGCTCATGTTGCATATATTCCTAATCAAAGAGTTATCGGGTTAAGTAAAATTGCTAGACTTGTAGAAGTATTTTCAAAACGACTTCAAACTCAAGAAAGATTAACTGTTCAAATCGCTACAACTTTAATGGAAGCTATAGATGCTAAAGGTGTTGCGGTAACCATTGATTCAACTCACCAGTGCATGACTATGAGGGGGATAAAAAAAGAACAAGCAACTACAGTTACAAACTATTATCTAGGTCAATTTAAAGAGGATCTGAGCTTTCAAAATAGATATTTGAGATTTATTGCAAAATAATATTAACTAGCATTCATGCCAGATAAATTTAAAGCCTTGGTTATTAACCAAGTGGGTGAGAATTTTACAAGAGAAGTAAAAGAACTTGATTTAAGTTTTTTAAATGAAGGTGAAGTCTTAGTTAAAGTTGATTATTCAGATTTAAATTTTAAAGATGCAATGATTTTAAAAAATGGTGGAAAACTAGTTAAAGAGTATCCACGCATTCCAGGGATTGATTTTTCAGGAACAGTTGAAGAAAGCAATGATACAGAATTTAAGGCAGGAGATGAAGTTATTCTAACAGGATGTAAGGTTGGAGAATTATTTCATGGAGGATATTCACAATACGCAAAAGTTAAAAAAGATTTTTTAATTAAAAAACCTGACGGTATCAATAGCAAAGAGGCAATGATTTTAGGAACAGCTGGTTTTACAGCTTTACTATGTGCATTCGCAGTAAAAGCCAAAGAAGAACTCTTAATGCAAAGCAAAGTAAATGATGTTTTAGTAACAGGTTCAACAGGTGGAGTTGGAATGGTTGCTGTAATGGTACTTTCAAAAATGGGAATTAATGTAACAGCTATAACTGGTAAACCTGATAAAGCAGATTATCTTAAAGAGCTAGGAGCCAAAAACGTTGTAGATCGTAAAGAATTTGAAGGCGAGCCAAAATTAATTGGAAAAGGAATATGGGATGGAGTTGTCGACACAGTAGGTGGCAATATTTTGGCAAACGCAATCTCTCAAACAAAACCAAAAGGAATTGTTGCTGCATGCGGAAATGCTAGCAGTAATAATTTAAATACATCAGTACTTCCTTTCATACTAAGAGCAGTAAAATTATGGGGTGTAGACTCAATTAATATAAGTAAAAAAAGAAAAGAATTTGTTTGGGGTGAAGTTCCAAATTTAGTTGATTTTAAAGTTTTAGAAAAATCTATAAAAGTTGTAGGCTTAAACGAATTAATAAATATTTATCCAGATATGCTCAAAGGAAGTTTGCCAAATAAAATTGTGGTAGATGTTAATAAATAATGGACTGGGATAAATTAAAGATATTTCATGCAGTTGCGGAAGCTGGAAGTTTCACAAGTGCAACTGTAAATCTAAATCTAAGCCAATCTGCAATAAGTAGGCAAATTCAATCTTTAGAACATGATCTTAAAGTTAAATTATTTGAGAGACACGCTAGAGGTTTAACGCTTACAGAAAATGGTGAGTATGTTTTTAAAACAGCTCATGATGTAATTACTAAGCTAAAAGAGGTTGAGACAACACTAAGTGACAAAAAAACTAAACCTTCAGGAAAATTAACTGTCACTACAGTCAGAAGTTTTGGTACACACTGGCTTACTCCAAGAGTTCAAGAATTTATGTCTTTAAACCCAGAAATAGACATAGAGCTTATATTTGACGATAAGGAACTCGATTTAAGTACTAGACAAGCAGATATAGGGATTTTTATGAGAAGACCAAAACAACTTAATTATATTCAAAAAAAATTAATAGATATAAATTACCATATTTATGGTTCTAATAAATATCTTGAAAAAAATGGTTTTCCAAAAACTATTAATGATTTGAACAATCACCGATTTATATCATATGGAAGAGGGAACCCTTCTCCTGTATATAATCCGGACTGGGCTTTAAAACTTGGTATGAAAGATAATAAGAAAAGAAAAACTGTTATGAGAGTCAACAGTGTTATGGGGTTATTGCTTGCAGTTGAGAGTGGAGTTGGCTTAGCAGCATTACCAGACTATTTAGTATTTCAATCTAGCAATTTGATTAAAGTACTGCCTAAAGTTGAAGGTCCGATTACAGAAGCTCATTTTGTATATCCACAATCAATGAAAAATGTAGCTAAAGTCCAAGCTTTTAGGAATTTCCTTTATTCTAAAATCTCAGAGTGGAAATTTTAATATCTCCTTGACTACTGCGTCATTATATGAGATTGATAATCATTATCAATGAGAATAATTCTCATTATCAATTAAGTGCAGGGAAAAGAGAGATAAATAATGAAAAAAATAACAATAATTTCAATATTATTTTCTTTTGTTTCTAGTTTTACGATAGCTGCAGAGGTTAATGTTTTCAATGCGAGACATTACAAAGCTGATGCTGAATTATACGGCAAGTTTACAAACAAAACTGGGATAAAAGTAAATTTAATAAATGGGAAATCAGGTGCTTTAGAAAAAAGAATCATAAGTGAAGGTGCAGATTCATCTGCTGACTTATACATCACTGCAGATGCAGGAAGGTGTGGTGCTATGGATGCAAAAGGTGCTCTTCAAGGTGGTTTAACATCTGGACCTATCAAGGCGGCAGTTCCAAAAAGCTTTAGAACAAGCAAGTGGGTTGGAATCGCAAAAAGAGCAAGAATAATTTATTATTCACCCGAGAGAGTTACTGGTGCAGAATTATCTGGAATGACTTATGAAGGTCTAGCTGATCCTAAATGGAAAGGTAGACTAGTAATTAGAAAATCTAGTAACATTTATAATAAATCACTTGTTGCATCATTAATTAAAAACAATGGAAAAGCTGCAACAGCAGCTTGGGCTGAGGGAGTTGTTGCCAACATGGCAAGAACACCAACAGGCAACGACAGAGCACAAATTATGGCTGTAGCAGCTGGTGAGGCTGATATTGCTGTAGCTAACACCTATTACTTAGCACTTATGTTGTCTGGTAAAAAAGGCCCAGAACAACAAGAAGCTGCTAAAAAAGTTAAAGCTTTTTTCCCTAATCAAAATGATAGAGGAACGCATATGAACGTTAGTTGTGCTGCTTTAGTTAAAGGTGCACCTAACAAAGCTAATGCAATCAAACTTGTAGAGTTTTTATTAACTCCAGAATCTCAAGAGCACTTTACAAATAATACTTTTGAGTTTCCAATGATTGATGGCGTTTCACCAAGTCCATTAGTAGTGAATAACTTAGGATTAGATTTCAAACAAGACATGAAAACTAAGTTAGCTTCATATGGAAAAAATCAAGCTGCTGCAGTAGAGGTAATGACGGCTGCTGGTTGGAAATAAATATGGTTGAACAAAAAAAAGAATTTATTACTGAAGTTGATTACAATAAATCTTCTGTAGCTTGTCCTACTTGTTCTACAGAGTGTAAAAAAATTAATGACAGGATAAATGGTAGAGATCTATCAAAGATAAAACCTAAGGAGGTTCCGCACATTCTTAAAGTTTTTAATTTTTGATATTCTTGATTAGTGATCTTGATATGATTTAGCTCTATCAAGATCACTTTAGATTTTCATAATTATAAGGCGGATTATAATATGAGAAAAATAAATTTTTGGTACATTAGCTCGTTTTTAATCTCTTTTGTTGTTTTAATTCCAATTGCAACAGTTTCATTCAGCTTTTTTGAAGAAACCAGTAACTATTATCAAATATTAAAAGAGACTTTTCTTATTGAATATATTTTTAATTCAGTATCACTACTTGTTGGTGTTTTACTATTAACTTTTATATTTGGCACGGGCTCTGCTTATTTAGTTTCTTTTTATAATTTTCCTGGAAGTAATTTTTTTAAGTGGGCATTGATACTTTCCTTTGCAGTTCCACCTTACATATACGCATATTCCTTATTTGCTTTCTTTGACAATTATGGAACTGCTTACTCTATTTTAAAAAATTTATTTGGTGATGGAAATTATAATAAAATCATTCCTAAATTTGATGGTATGATAGGTGCTATACTATCTCTATCTTTTTCTTTGTTTGCTTATGTTTATATATTAGCTAGAGCTTCATTTTTATATCAATCACAAAATCTTATAGATTTAGGTAAAAATCTTGGTTTTTCTAAAAGTAAATCATTTATTAATATTATTTTACCATCCGCTAGACCAGCCATTGTAGCGGGATTATCTTTAGTTGCTATGGAGACTTTGGCAGAATTTGGTGCTGTAGACTTCTTTTCAATTAATACGCTTACAACAGGTATATATAATTCATGGATAACATTTGATGATTTAGCTTTTGCAAATCGATTATCATTCTTTTTGTTACTTTTTATATTTGCACTTTTCATATTAGAAAATATATCTCGAAAACAAGCAAGATATCATTCAAATATGTCTGGCGGTTTTAAAACAAAAGAAAAATACAATCTAAGTATGGGCAAGGGTATTGCTGCTTTTCTTTTTTGTTTTATAATATTTTTTTTAAGTTTTATCTTCCCATTTGGTCAAATGTTATATTGGACAATTTTATATTCAGAAAATATTTTAAATTCAGAAACAGTTGATCTTATATACAATACCTTATATTTAGTTTTTCTTTCTTGTTTAACTCTGATTATTCTTTCTTTTATATCAAACTATGGAATGCGAATTTCAAAAAGCAAACCTTTAAATATATTAAACACTCTATCTATATCAGGTTACGCAATACCAGGTGTGATCCTAGCGATTGCGTACATTACATTTATAGCTTGGTTTGATGAAAATATAATAAAAGTATATGATTTTCCTTCAATTAAAAAAATATTTTTTGGTTCAATTATTGGGCTAGTAATTGTTTACTTCATAAGATTTTATTCTCTAGCTTGCAATGGAATTAAATCTGGTTATGAAAAAATAAATGTGTCTGTTGACGAAAGCGCTTATTTACTAGGCTACTCAAAAACAAAAACCTTTATGAATATTCACATTCCTCATTTAAGAAATTCTGTTTTATTTGTTGGAATTTTAATCTCGCTTGAAATAATTAGAGAACTGCCGATTACCCTTATTTTGAGACCTTTTAATTTTGAAACTTTCGCTACTACTGCGTATATTTATGCGTCAGAAGACTTATTAGAAGCTGCAGCTGTTCCATCTTTATTTTTAATTTTAATTGCTAGTATATTTATTTTAATATCATCTAGGTATATATTAAGGGATTAATGACAAAAAATTTTTTAGAAGTTGAGAACGTTACATTTGTTGCTGGAGGTAATAATAAAGTTAGCAATGTTTCATTTTCGATAGAAAAAGAGGGTGATGTTGTTTGCCTTCTTGGACCTTCTGGAATTGGAAAGACAACTATATTAAGAACAATTGCTGGCCTGGAAAAAGTTAAAAAAGGAACAATACGTTTAAAAAATAAAATTATTTCATCGGAAAAAAAACATACTGAGCCTGAACTTCGAAATATTTCTTTATCATTTCAAGATAACTCCTTGTTTCCACACTATACTGTTGAAAAAAATATTTATTTAGGAGCTGAAAAAAAACTAAATGGTAAAAAGAAAATTGATGACAAAAACTTAATTAAAATTTTAGATCTTGAAAAAATTCTAGATAAATATCCTCATCAAATTAGTTCAGGTGAAGCACAAAGAGCTTCTCTTGCCAGATCAATATTATTTCAGCCTGATTTATTATTATTAGATGAACCTCTATCTAATGTTGACCAAAGTTTTAAGGAAGAGATACAAGTACAATTAAAAAAGTTGCTCAAAAAGTTAAAGATTACAACAATTATTGTTACTCATGACTCTTATGAGGCTTTCTATTTAGGAAACAAATGTGGGATTATACTAGATGGCCAATTAAAGCAATTTGATGAACCATATAACGTTTATCATTTCCCCAACTCTGTTGAAGTTGTTAATTTTTTAAATAGAGGAATACTTATTCCAGCTAAAGTTACAGGTGAAAATAGTCTAGAAAATAAAGATCTAGGAACAATCAAGGGTAATTTTATAAAGCATTATCCAAAAGGATCTGATGTGCAATTACTATTGCAACCTGAGGACTTAGAACATGATGATAAGAGTAATTTAAAATTAGAGGTTGTTGATAGAAAGTTTAGAGGAACAAGCTTCATTTATACATTAAGAACTTTAAGCAAAATGTTAATTCCTGTATTTGTTCACTCGCATCATATTCATCAACATGAAGTTGATGAAAAATTTGGAATCAAACGTCCAATTATCATTGAACACATTGTTTGTTTTTAGTATCTATTTTTCTAAAGAAGATAACTTTTTTTTTAATTTACTTGATAAACTATTAAACCATTCACGTTCCTTACCTGAGGCTGGTAAAACTGCACCATATTCAATCATTTGGGATGGTGGTAAATCTACAATGTAAACCCATACTTGGGTTTCGTCGAGCTTAGATTTTCTAATTAAAATATTTCTTAAGTCCGCTATTAGTTTATCTTTGACTTTTTTAGATCTACCGGCTCTTATCTGCCCATGTAAAAAAAGAGATGGTTCTTTTACCTTTTTTCCACCCATAAAGTGATCAGTATTTTTTGTTTTATTAAATATTACTTGTGCAAAATAAGTATTCGCTCCTGTAACAACGTTATGAATTTTAGTAATGCCCTTTGCTAACTCATTTTTTTGCTTTGATTTCAAGCTAAAGTTTGAATTAATGACTGTGTATGTTGGCATAGGAATTTAAAATCTACTATCAATAATTTTAATTTTCAATTATATTATTAATAAGGGGTGTCATAATAGACTGAGAATATACCCTCAAAACCTGTCCGATAATTCAGAAAGGGAGACAATGGAGAGTTTAAATTTACTATCACAACAATCGGCCATATTATTAATTTTATCTTTAAGTTTCATATTTGTATTATTTGGAATAATTTATTCAAATAAATTTAAAGGAATAAATAATTATTTGGTTGCTAATAGATCAGTAGGAGTCTTTTCTTTATCAACAAGCTTGGTTGCTTCTGCTCTAGGTGCTTGGATTCTATTTGGACCAGCCTCAGCTGCAACATGGGGAGGTATCGGAGCTGTAATTGGATATTCGTTAGGTACAGCTTTCCCTTTTTTCATTTTGATTTATTTAGGTGAAAAATTTAGAAAAGTATATCCAGAAGGAAAAACTTTAACTCAAATTATAAGAGTAAAGTTTGGTAAAAAATTATTTAAGTTAATTTTATTTTTATCAATTTTTTACATGACCATATTTTTAATAGCAGAACTAACTGCTGTTTCAATTTTAATAAAATATATTTCTGGAGTTGATTTATGGATTACAGCTTTGATTGTTATATCTAGTTCTCTGATTTATATATTACGTGGTGGATTAAGAGCATCAATTTTCACCGACAATATTCAGTTTATTATTATTGGGATATTATTGTTAATTGGATTTAGTTATTTAATCCAATTTAATGCTAATGAGTTTAATTTTGAATATATAAAAATAAACAAACCTTATTTATTAGATACTAAATATTTACCAAACTTTACCGCAGGGTTAACTTTTTTCATTGCAGTTGCTGCAACCAATTTATTCCACCAAGGTAATTGGCAGCGCGTCTATGCAGCGAAAGATAATAAAGTTTTAAAGAAAAGTTTAGTAATTTCATTTTTAATTACAATTCCAGTTGTGTTTTTAATGGGCTTTAGTGGTCTTATTGCAGTATCAAGTGACAGCAAAGTTATTCCTGATTTAGCTTTCTTTTCTCTTTTACTTAAAGAACAAACTATATCTCTATCAATTATAATTATTATTTTAGGAATATCTTTAACTATAAGCAGTATAGATACTCTTATAAATGCAATTTCAAGCTTAGTAGTAGTAGATGGTAAAAGTTTTTTTATTTCAAAAATAGACTATTTAGTATTCTCTAAATATATTATCATACTACTCTCAATTATAGCATTTATTGTTGCTTCAAAAGGATTAAGTATTTTGTATCTATTTTTACTTGCAGATCTTTTCTGCTGTTCAGCTGTCTTAACAATTTTTTATAGCTTTTATAATAAACAGATCAAGGAAAAGAATGCATATATATCTATTATAGTTGGACTTACTTGTGGATTATTATTGTTTCCAAGTACAGATTTTTCTAATTCTATTTTAATTGGGATTTTGTTTCCACATGACTTTTTTCCTGCATTTATGTCACAGTCTTTACTATTTATGTCATTTTTAGTCGCTACTTTTGTTCCATATCTAACTTGGAAAATAAAATAAAATGATTACAATTATTAAATGCTTAATTTTATAATACCTTTCATAGTATTAATATTAGTAGTGGTTTTCATTCATGAATACGGTCATTACTATTTTGCTAAAAAATATGGTGTAGGGGTGACAGATTTTTCTATTGGTTTTGGTAAAGAAATTTTTGGTTGGAATGATAAGTCTGGTACGAGATGGAAAATATGCATGATCCCGTTAGGTGGATATGTAAAGTTTTTTGGTGATCGCAATGTTTTTTCTCAAAGTGACCAAGAAGAATTAATCAAACAATATAATGAAAAAGATAGAGAAAAACTGTTTGTTCTAAAGCCGCTATACCAGAGATCCCTTATTGTTGCAGCAGGCCCTATTGCAAATTTTATTCTAGCAGCTGTAATTTTTTGTTTTATATACATGTTTGTGGGCAAGGACTTTACTCCAGCAGTTATAAGTGAAGTTCAAAAAGATAGTCCTGCAGAAATTTCTGGAATGAAAAATAACGATATTATACTTGAAATAAATAATACTAAAGTGAAAAGTATACTAGACGTTTCAAAGCTAATAATGATGTCTACTTCAGAAACTATAGATTTTAAATTATTACGTTACGATCAAAATATTTCTTTAAAAGTAAAACCAAACGTGATTGAGGCTGAAGATAATTTAGGCAATAAGGTAAAGAAAAGAATTATAGGTATTAAACTTGGTACAGAAAATACCCAAATAAATCATAAAAAACTTAATCCAATAAAAGCCATTTACTACTCGTTAAATGAAGTATATTTTGTCTCTATTTCTTCATTAAAATATCTTGGCTCTATGCTAACTGGAAAAGGAGATAGTTCTCAATTAGGTGGTCCAATTAGAATAGCCAAAATAACTGGACAAGTAGCAGAATTTGGAATTGTACCATTCCTAAGCATCATGGCATATATTTCAATAAGCTTAGGTTTAGTAAATTTATTCCCTATTCCATTACTTGATGGTGGACATTTAATGTTTTACGGATTTGAAAAAATATTAGGAAGACCTTTAAGTCAAAAAACTCAGGAAGGTTTTTTTCGAATCGGAATGTTTTTATTATTATCTTTAATGTTTTTTGCTACGTTTAATGATCTAAAAGATTTAGGTTTATTTTAAAGGGTTTTTAGACATAAAAAAAAGTAAGTAAAATCAACGTTTTTTTTACACTATATATTGTATGAAAAACTTACCCACATACTAAAAAAAAGCTTGAAAAATAAAGGATTTTGTTAACTATGATAATTAACCTTTAAAACCGGAGCTAAAATGAACAAAAAACAATTAGTGGCTAAGTTGGCTGGTTCTTTAAATCAAAGTAAAGCTGACGCTGAGCGTACTTTTGACACTATTACCAACACAATACTGGATGCTTTAAAAGGCGATGATTCAGTTAAAATTGCGGGTTTTGGTACATATAAAGTAGCCAAGAGAAAAGCTAGAATCGGACGTAATCCAAGAACTGGAGAACAGATTCAAATAGCTGCATCGCAAAAAGTTAAGTTTTTGCCAGCAAAAGCACTTAAAGAAATTTTTAACAAATAAATTCTTTTAAACAGCCTTTATTATAACAAAATATAGTAAAGGCTGTTAGTGTATGCAAATACCGCATAACTAGTTTATTCATTCAACATTAGTTATTTAAAATATCAAAAATTATAAATGACTCTCTTAATTAAACACGAAGGGAGTTTATATGAAGAAACTATTAAAGATGTTAACGGGCTTCTCACTTGGTTTGTTAATATTTTCAGCGCCAGCACAAGCAGCGACAACAGTTTCTGCTGAAGTTGGCTTTATTTTTAATACTTTCCTTTTCTTAGTTTGTGGATTTTTAGTCATGTTCATGGCAGCAGGATTCGCAATGCTTGAATCAGGAATGGTAACATCAAAAAGTGTATCAGTTATTTGCGCTAAGAATATAGGATTGTTTTCAATAGCCGGAATTATGTTTTGGTTAGTTGGATATAATCTTGCATATGGTATACCAGAGGGTGGATACATTGGTAAATTTATACCATGGTCAGACTCTAGTAAATTAGAGACAGGTTATTCTGCTGGATCTGATTGGTATTTCCAAATGGTTTTCTGTGCAACGACTGTTTCAATCGTATCAGGTACATTAGCTGAAAGAATTAAATTGTGGCCGTTCTTTTTATTCGCTGCAATTTTATCAGGAATAATTTATCCAATTGTCATGGGATGGCAGTGGGGTGGAGGCTGGTTAGCAGCTAGAGGTTTTTCAGACTTTGCTGGATCAACTCTTGTACACTCAACTGGAGGTGCTGCAGCATTAGCAGGTGCAATTCTTTTAGGACCTAGAATAGGTAGATTTAAAAAGAAAGGTGAACCTGCACCATTAAAACCTTTTGCCGCTTCATCAATTCCATTAGTCACAATCGGAGTATTTATTTTATGGCTAGGTTGGTTTGGATTTAACGGTGGATCACAATTAGCAATGGGAACTTTTGATGATGCAGTAGCTGTTTCAAAAATTTTCATCAATACTAATCTTGCAGCGTGTGGTGGAGTAATGGCTGCAGCAATTGTAACTAGATTAGCTGTTGGTAAAACAGATGTTGTGCAAATGTTAAATGGAGCTATTGGTGGTTTAGTAGCAATTACTGCGGAACCATTAATGCCATCTCCAATAGCAGCAATTTTAATAGGTGCTGTAGGTGGAGTAATTGTTGTTTATGGAACAAAATTACTTTTCGCGCTTTCAATAGACGATGTAGTTGGAGCAGTACCAGCTCACTTGTTTGCTGGAATTTGGGGAACACTTGCTGTGCCAATAACAAATTCAGGTGCAAAATTTGGAACGCAACTTTTAGGAGTGATTTCAATAAATGTGTTTGTGTTTGTTGTAGCATTTATAGTGTGGGCAATTATGAAAAATACTTTTGGTATAAGGTTAAGTAAAGAGGCTGAACTTAAAGGTACAGACGTTACTGAAACTGGAGTAATTGCATACGCAATAAGAGATTAACATTAGTTAGTTAATATGGGGACCCTTTGTAACTCCTTTATGATGTCTAAAGAAGCTCATTAACAAAGGGTCCCCCTAAAATTTAAATTCGTTCTCCTCCCAAACTTGTTTCCAGTTAAAATTAGGTGGCAATCCATAAACTGAATTAATATTTGTACAATGCATCGCTAATGATGGAATTGGGCTAAAACAATACTCTTTCTCATATATTTTATGTAGTGGCTTTTCAAATGGATAATGCTCATATTTACACATACCTGTTAATTCAGAGAAATACTTTTTTAGAAGAGTATTGCTAGTCAAAAAAGTACATAATGTTTGATTAACTCTTCTCCAGTGAAATTTGTCACCTAAAAGTATACTTGTAGGTTCAGTCTCATTATAAAGATATGGATAATCAGCAGGACAGAGAAATAGCTCATTATTTAATTGTGTAGCTAACTTTTCATAAGCCAATACCATTTCTAAAATACTTTCTTTTGAATGAATATAATCATCCTCAACGAAATATATTAAATCGTTGAAGGTTTTACCTAATTCTAAAGATTGATTAATATTAGACATATTAGATAATTGATTGACATGAACTTTTTTATTTTCCTCATTGGTTTCTTTAATTTGATTTTTGTATTTATTAAAATCTAAATCAACTATAGTTGATTTAATATCCGCCTCTTTCAAAATCGATTTAAATATATCTATAATTTTTTTTTCTGATTTATGGTCTATTATAGTGATTGAAATTGGTATATTTTTTAACTTATCTTTAGAAAATTTGATTGCATTTATAATAGATTTTAATGTACTTAAGGAATATATAAATTTTTCTTTTTCAAATAATCTTTCTTTAGATTGAGATAACATTTTTACTGATGCGCATGTTCTTATAATAATATCAAGAGATTTTACTGGTCTTTGTATTTTAACAACCCCATGAGGTATTGTTATAGATTTTTTTCCTTGAATTGAGATATAGCCATCCCCACTCTCATTTGAAACAGGTAAAAATAAATTACTTTGATCAATAATTTCATATCCGAGTAGTCTACAAATTTTTACAAATATTTTATGAAGTACAGTTTTTTTTCGTTTAATTTTTATTTGTTTCATATAGAATGTCTATAATATAATGACATTAAAATCACCACAAACTCTTATTTCTGAAGCTTTAAAAGATGTTAAAACAATTACGCCTGATGAAGCTTTAAAACTTTCTAATGAAAATAAATGCAATCTAATTGACATAAGAGATGCAAACGAACTTCAGAAATTAGGACAAATTGAAAATTCTTACAATATTTCAAGAGGACTTTTAGAATTCTCCATTCACCCTGATAGTACTTTTATACAAAGAGAAAAAATTGATCTTCATAAAGAATTAGTATTGTTTTGTGCTGCGGGTGGTAGATCCGCACTTGCTGCAAAAACACTAAAAGAAATGGGATTTACTAATGTTTCTCATGTAGAGGGTGGGTTTGGTGCAATGGTTAATAGTGGATTTAAAATTAAAAAGTGATTAGTCGTATAGTGAAATTCTCTTAGCAATAAAGATTCTAAAAAGCCAATAAAAAAAAATTCCAAATGGTCCAATAAAATAAGTTATTACAATCGGAAGAACAACAAATGATCTTGACATTGAAATTTTTTGACTATCTCTAACAATCCACCCACCACAAAATAGGTTTATTGCTAAAAAATGAGTCCAGAAAAGCATGATAAATGATTTACTAGAAAATAGCTCTCTTAAATGTTCAAAACCTAGATACAAATTAAAATTATTTAAAAAATTATAATCATTAGAGTAAAAAATATATAATAAATAAAAATACACACCTGTTAGAATGAAAATGGGAAAAATTGAAGTAACAAAAAAACCACAAACCTTAGAATTTGGAAAGAAAATTAATAAAAACCAAAAAGGTATTACACCAATATTTAGCCATAGATAAATCATCTCAATTGTAAAAAATGTTGAAATTTGCTCGAACATATGAATTTATAATATATTACATCATTGATGATTCCTATTAAAAATAGAAAAAAAAGTCTTGAAATAACAGTTGAGGAAATGAGAAATTTTTCTCTTTCTTACATTGAAAAATACTCACCATCAAAACAACAACTTAAAACCTACTTATTAAAAAAGTATTTAAAAATTAAAGTTCAAAATGTTAACAAAAAAAATGTCGTAGATTTAATTGATATTGTCTTAAAAGATTTAGAAAAATCAAAATTTATAAATGACAAATTTTATTCTAATTCCAAAGCAAAAAGTTTAATACAAAGAGGTAGTTCAATCAATA